>CAMPAA010000103.1 GCA_946631345.1 uncultured Verrucomicrobiota bacterium | reverse complement strand
TCAACGTCCCCGAACCAGACAAAGTTCCGGAATAGGCGGCCGTCTCGGTCAATGTGACAGCCTTGTTGAGCGCAATCGCCTCGGAGGATGCGCGAAGGAGTGTAATCGTCGCACCCGATTCAACATCTGCGACTGCGGACGCAAGCGAATTGTAAGGCTTAGCTGATGTCTTGGCAACAGCCTTTGTCAAAGTGCCAGCCTCACTATCATAGTAAACACCGGCCGTTGCAAGTTCAACCTGCGTAATTGAAACGGGCGTCCCGTCAAGAATCGTCAAAACAACCCCCTCATCGATAGCCATTGCTCTCCCGAACGCATCAAAAGCATCGTTAACCAACGCATACGCCACAGGGTTACCGGTTGTTGGCGTCACCTTGGCTGCAGCAGCATCAATCGACAAGCCGGTTGCGCTCTTCGTGAGAATCCAGTCGCCAGCAACCGAGCCAACAAGCTGGAAATCTCCTGCTGGAGCCGACTCAAGCGATGCACCAGACCAATCGATCAACTTGCCAGCCGTTGGCGTGACACCATCAGCAAAAGAGATGTAGTTCGTACCAGAGGCAAAGGTAAGACTGGTTATCCCCGTCAACTTGCTGGAATCCGTCGGGAACACGATGTTGGCGCCATCTGTCAGCGTCAGCGAGGTCAAGACCGTCGCGTTGGTTGACTCCAGCCAACCATCTTTGCCAACGGTAACCTGACCATTCCTCCACGAACCTGCAGAAGTGAACACAACCTTGGAATTGTTCGTGATAGTCAACGGCCCGTATGTCGTGCTTACACCCGACAATGTCAATGCACATACAGATTCAGCATTGTCTGCTCCGCGAACAGTCAATGCGGCATTCCGGTGGTATGAGTTATTGTTGGCATATGTAAAAGTTCCGGCAAATGCCGTATCCTTCGTCTGCAATGTATCTATCGTTCGATTGACATGCGAACTCACATTGCCAAATGCCGCACTAATATTTCCCGCGCCCGAGAAATCCTTAACTGGCAATATCTTATTATCATATTTACCCGTTAACACTACACCACCTGAAACCTCAAACTCCGGCGGGTTGGCAGACGAGAATTGCGGCGCCGTTCCGTTGAAGAGCACATCTTTGGAATTGTCGGCTTTTGTCACTATAAACTTACCAGAGAAGCCCGTTGCGTCGCCATAGAAATACCTATGGTCCGTCGAGCCCTTGAATTCAACAGTTCCAGTACCCGCTAAAGCACCGGGATCTGTCTCCGTGTTGAAATTCACATCTTCAAAAAGAATCTTTCCATCCGAGACCGTGGTGGTCCCCAAGGGAGCATAAGATCCCTTTATGTGGAACAGGCCGCTGCCAGTCTTGGTATAGCCACAATTGTCAGTCTGCTTAACCGTATTGCCAGTCATGAGGAACGTCATACCCTCCGCGACGTCAACAGTCGCATTGCCACGCAGACGAATCCTCGCCGAGCAAGTAACAGTTCCTGTCGCTTGCGTGTCAGGGTCTGGATTAACGTAAATAGTGGTATTCTGATTCAGAAGATCCAAAGCCGCAACATTATCTCCCGTGCCGTTGATCGTCGCACCCGTGTAACAATATATCTTATTGTTTGCATTCATTGACCAACGGGCATTAAGCGTGAGTGTTCCATATATGTAGACATTGCACGCACTACCGTAGTCAGGCGCATCTTTTGTCGTGGCAATTAGTGTCGCACCCTCTTCAATGACAAGATTTCCAGCTATGACCTGATCGCCCAAAGGAAGCGTCGTTGTACCGTCGCCACCAATAGTCAGGGTCGTGCCCGATGGAATGGTCACTGAAACAGAAGTTGTCTTTGTCACCCCGTCCAACGTCAAATTGGCGTCGTTCGCAAGAGTCAGCGTTCCGCTACCATCTATCGTGCCGTCTGTCACGTAGAGCGGATCGTCCGCATCGTTGATAGTCACGGTTACTCCGCTTGCAATATTGAGATTGCCCACCGTCAGATGATGCGTACCGTCGCCTTCAAGAAGCAGCGTTCCAGAGCCCTCAACATAGAGATGTCCGAATGCGCGCGTCTCGTTGACAGTAAGCGTGTTGCTGCCATTGACGACAATCTTTACAACTGCCGTATCATTTTCAGGAAGCAACCCTGTGGACCAACGAGCCGTATCAGCAAAATTACCACTCGCATCCGCCGTAGCAGGGCTCCACACGGGGGCAGAGGAACGGAGATTGTTTCCGTCAAGCCGAGCCGCATCCGTAATCTTTGTAAGAACAGATTCGACATACTCATAATATTCAACCGTGCCAGAGCCTGAGACGCTTGGCGTATAACCATCGGCAATATCAGCGTCTTCGATAATAAGTTTCAAGACTGCACCACTACCGAGAGTCGCCGTTCCTTCGTCCCCCGTCTCCATCTGGGCCGTAGCACCATTGCCAAGCGTCACCGCCGTAAAACCTGTAACAGTCGCATCGGAAATGTCGAGATTATCACCAACCACCAGCGTCTTCGCTCCGGTCGCGTTGCCGCCGTCAAGGGTTGCCCCGGTGAATACGCCGCTATTGATTGTAAGCGTAGCCGTGCCAGAAACGTTGGCCGTGCCGCCATTGGGCGCATATCCGCCCGCAACGATGCGTCCAGTATACGTGCCGCCGGTAATCGTCACCGACGAATTTCCGCCTACAGTTACAGAACCTTGCCCACCATTCACAAGCTTTGCACCTCCGCCAATAATCGAATTCGCAAATCTGACATCATTCGCCGCTATGATCGTCACGGACGAATTGCCTGTAACCGCCTGGTTGCCTGAAGTGGCGCCGCCAACCTGCGCCGAACCGCCAATTATCGTACGGTCAAATGCACCACTCTTGTCAGCCAACGACAGCGTTACGAACGAGTTGCGCCCCACCGTCGAGGCGGAAGTGCTATTCCTGTTATATGCCGAGCCGCCAATGATGTAGCCAGCCGGAATGTCAGTCCCGGCTGCCGCCGTTGCCGTTCCAAGCACAGTTTCAACCAATACGGCTGTGTCATAGTTGACGGTTGGGTTAAGGTTATGGGAAGAAGTCCACCCCCCCACTACAGATCCCCTAACCGTGCCGCCTTTGATTGAAACGCCGGATGAGCCATTGACAACAACTTGATACCCGCTATATCCGCCGGCACCGCCGGCACCATACACAAAATCAACAGTAGCCCCTTCTTGTATCTGCACAATGGAGTCTCCCGTCGTGGTTGTCGTCCCCGCATACGACCAAGTCGTGCAATCTTGAACACCGCTCACCCTATTAGCGGTGCCTCCTGTAAGCGCAAGATATACATCCTTGCTTCTGGCATCTGCCGCCGTATTTTCGGCGGTGCGTAAAAAGCCGTTCAACTTTTCGTATGTGCCGCCTGTTATGTCAACAACTATAGCCGTCCTGTCACCAATCGTCTGGTTGAACTTTTCGTTGTTGCCAAAAGAAATCTCGGTTGCCGATTCTCCATACGCCGTGGCAGTAGTCGGAGCAGCAAGGGCAGCACCGGTGAAAGGAGACGTAAAAGTCACGCTATCAACCGAATAGGAAAGCGTAATGCCGCTCTCCGTAACAGACGCGACCACCTTGGCTCCGGCAATAACAGGAGCCTTGACTGTAATAAGATCTGTGCCATAGATCTTTGCTGAAACAAGCGTAACCGATGGATTCTGAGCCGTAAGCGATGTAATGCCTGTAGCATCAATTGTCAGCGCCGTATCGTCGGCGACATAAAGCGGGCCAGTGCCGCTATTTACCGTCAAACTAGCGGAGCCAGTCATTGTCAAAGTCGAATTCTGCTGGACGAAAACAGCAGCAGGCGTAGCAGCGGCATTCAACGTCGCTGAAGCGGGCAGATTCACGCCCGTTGCCGCCGTAGCCGCGCCAAGATCAGTGCCAACGGTTGTCATCCCCGAAACGGAAAAGTTGTTAATATCTGTAACAACATCACCAGTCGCATCGTCAAAGATAACTACATAATCAAACTTTGCGCCATTCAAATGTCTCGTCGTGTCAGTACCAAAAAGACCGCCGATAGTGACACCCGCAACCTGGACTGCGTCACTTCTGCACGCATTAGCGAATATCTTCTCTTCTCCTGCCCAATAGCCATAAGTTCCATGCGTGTTTGTAGTATCCTTGCTTGGCATATTCCAGAATCGCCCGGCAACATAGACCCAAGAATCAGACAAAGAAGGTGCTGTCTCAGCCTGTCTAGTATTATAGGTTCCATTACCATTCCAAAGTCCGTAGAGTTTACCATCTGTTGAAAAACCAACACCTAACCTATTGTTGTCGCCCGCGTTCATCATAGAAAAGAGAACAGGAGAGGAGGAAACATCAGCACTACTTCCAGGGTTTATGCGAGCAACCACAGAAAGCTGATAACCGCTTGCTGCCGACTTCATAAACCTAACACCACCATTTGATCCAGAGCCAATAGTCACGACTCCATCAACAGCAGTATTGAGGTTTTCGGTTGCCGAGCCATTATTGAGGTCAATAGTGAATCCGCCACGGGACGAAGCATCGGCTAAATCACGATACCACACCGCTTTCGGCTTCGCCGCCCACGCTGTCGTCGCGAGGCCGAGGCCAAGTGCGAGCACGAGAAGGCGCGTCGCGCCCTGAGTCAGTTTTCCCATTGTCTTTCTCATTTCTTTTCCCCCTTGGTTGTTAAATGGTTGGTTGGTGGTTTAAAAGTCATGCAAACGCGATTTCCTCGCGATATGAATTCGCTCCGTTGAACGAAAAGACAATGCGCACCTCGCCCTTGATTTTCCTGAAGAACTTCTTGGCCGCTGCAAAATCTGGCGTGCGCATTATAGATTGAGCATAATCCTGCGCTTTATATTCCGCATCAAGCGCACTTAGTTCAGCGCGGAAAGAGGGATCAGCCATACATTTGTCCATTTCCGCCTTGGTCTCGGCCATGCTCCGTTTCATCTCCGGAGTGACTATTATGTGCTGAGAAATCGGCGACATGGCCTTTGCAAAAGCCTTCACCTCGTCAGTCTCATATATGCGCTTTGCGGACATTTCGGTTCCTTTTCGCCTATCGTTTAGGCGACCATGACGCCCCGGCGCCCCCCTGCGATTCTCTCGATTATGTTTTTCATGTTCCAAACTCCAATAATACTCATCCATGTTGCGGCACGCTTTTGATACATCAACCGATCCGTCCTGTACTGCTCTGCGAAATGACGAAAGACTTTTGTAGAAACCCGGATCAAGTTCTTTGCGAAACACCCCCGCCGGTTTTGCGCGTCGATTGCGCAAAGCCGGAATTCTGGAATTTTTCTGCTCTTTTACTTGCATAGGGGTTTCTCGATCTTTCAAATTCCCTTAGATCTCGGCCGCTTGCCTAAATTATATCAAATTTGCTCTGCGGACGGCAAGGAGAAGACGACAACGGCGAGGCGCGTTGAAACGGCCTTGGGGAGATAACGGGCAATTTTCGCCCCCCCCCCTGCGATTCTCTCGATTATGTTTTTCATGTCGTTTCCCCCTTTGGTTGTTAAATGGTTTGGTTGGTGATTGTTAAACTGACGTAGCTGGCAGATTAGCGGAAGCATCTGGCACAGCAGCCAGGAACTCTTGCGCAGAACGCTTGGAATACTCGATTATCTTGCGGATGTCGTTTCCGCATCGCTCAGCTATTTCATGCCGAATACGACGAACTTCCGCTACAATTGGAGAGTCTTGATCCATAGTCATAGTTCAGCCTCCAAGGTCTGGTTTTCAATAAAAGTCTTTGGCGTCATAATTGCCGGACAGACATAGCCTGCTGCGGTAATAATGTCTCGTGTCTTCGGCAAGGTGTGCGGGTTTGCCATATGCCGACAATTCCATGTAAGCAGAACGTCCATACCTGAAACTGCAGCTGCCGCAATGTCGCCCTGTGTCAGTTTCTTCATTGTCCCCCTCATTCCTTTTCCTTTCGAAGTCTGGCTTTTTGAAGTCCGGCGTTAAGTGCACAATGCACCCTACAACCCATCCCCCAGCGTCAGCATTATACCAAATGGTCTGGGAAAGCGCAATTGACAAGTTCGATGGATTTGGTCATCATACGCGGAATGTGGAACGGCCCCTTGAAGAGATTGCCCTTCGCCGGCTGCGCAACGGTTCCATCGCGGTGGAGATAGCCGTACCACTCGCCGTATTTCTTGTCTGGCATGCGCTTATATGTCCATTCGCGCACCTTTTTGTGCCAATTTAGCCACTTATCCTTCTTAGTGAGATTCCAGGCGTACTGCGTCGCGATGAGCGTCTCGCACTGCGGCCACCAGAACTTCATGTCCTGCTCGTAGCACTGCGGCGGGAAGTTTTTGCAGTCGCGGAAGCTTATGATGCCACCGTACTTCTTGTCCCAGCCCCACGCGAGCGACCAGTCGAGGATAGTCAGCGCGAGCTTCAAGAGCTCCTTGTCGCCCGACTTCTCGGCGACTTCCATGAGGAACCAGCTCGTCTCGATCGCATGGCCGGGGTTGATCGTGCGGCCGATCATCGTGTCGATAAACTCACCGTTCGGCCCGACGGTCTCGAGAAGCGCCTTGAACTCGGGATGGACGAAGTTGTCCTTGAGTAGCCGTATCGACTCGGCGATCTGCTCATCGAGGATCGGATCGTCGCAGACGTCCTTGAGGCGAAGCGCGACGTTGATGAGGATCATCGTCAGCGAGTGGCCCTGGGCCTCGAACGACGGCTCGAACTTCGCGGGCATCATCTTCGGGTCGGCCATGAACTTCTTTATGCGCTTGAAGAGCGCGAGCGCCTTTTTCGCATACTCCTTCGAGCCCGTCGCCTTTGCGTACTCGCTCATGGCGATCGCGGCGAAGCATTCGCTGAAGACATAGCGGCGCATCCTGAGCGGCGTGCCGTCGGCCTTCAGCGAGAAGTACGCGCGGCCGCGCTTGTCGAACAGGTGCGCCTCGATGAAGTCGAGGGTGGACTTCGCCGCCGCGAGGTACTTCTTGTCTTTCTTGACGGCGTTGTAGGCGTAGGAGCAGGTGAACGCGAAGCGCCCCTGGAACCAGCCGCTCTTCGTCGAGTCCATCAGCTTGCCGTCGCGGTCGACGCAAGTGTAGACGCCGCCGTTCTTGCGGTCCCAGCCGTACTTCAGCCAGAAAGGCATGATGTCGGTCGTGAGGTCTGCGCGGCACTTCGCCGCCCATTTCTTCCAGTAAGTCTTCGCGTCCATTAGTTCACTCTCCTTGTGAAGTTCCTGAAAACGAGCATATTATACCATAAAGGAAGCTCACCCGGCAAAAACACAAAACACAATTGTTCGTGCCTCGGTTAATCGTCGCGTCCGTCCATACGCGTATCACAAGGCCCCTTCCATCCCAATCGTACTAAAGTTGACCTACTTTATCGCTCTTTCGACAGAGAGCGGTTGAACTATTACCAGACTGTTAGTGCCTTTGGACGCTGCAAGCCTGATCTCCGATATCTTTCTACGCAGTGCCTCGCATTCTGCCCTCAGCTTTTCCATATCATTCTTGTGCTTCTCAAGGAGTTCATTCCCGGCATCCCTTGCATCATCGTAGTTTGACTTGGCCTTTTTCGCCAACTCCTCGTGCTTTGCCAAAGAGGCAGACATCTCTGAAGTCGCTTTCTCAACGATCTTGCGGTTCTCCCAGTCAATCGTCTTGTACATCGCTGCAAGATAACACTTCGACACTTCTTCGACAAGGCGACGAGAATCTGCCGACAACGAAAAGTCGCACAAGACGCCGTTGCCTTCGCGCGAAACACGAATTGTGGCACTTGTCACTACCACGGCCACAAAAAGCACGGCCCCGGGAAGTAAAGACGCTACAGTGTCACTCTTACTGTGTCATGGGGGCTGACCCTGTTGACTCATCGTAGTCCCGGCCGACGCAAAACTCCCCTTCATCAATCTCAAGTACGCCTTCCTCGTTCGCGCCACGACCAAACACGACCTCTACGCTGTTGCTCACCGCCGCATCTCGCTCAATTGTCAGCGTCCATTTTTGTCCGTTGCCGCCCCTGCGGAGAACACGACATTCGTCTCAACCTCGGCGATCGGACGCACCGCCTCTGGCAGTGACAACACAACGAATCGCCAAACGCAAGTCCACATGACAAGACAAGCGCCGCAACTATAATTTGACCCTTGCACATATTTCGCTTTCTTTCCACGATTCCGTTCACCTTCCTTCCGACCTTATCGCGTTGACAACAGACAATGCCGATGCCGGCAAACCATTTGTATATGACGAAACATCTGCCATAGAGTCAGACAGCAACAACGAAGATGCTGCAATAGTCCGGAAGGTAACTCTCATATTGCTTGTCTGAAGCAGTTCAGGGCCAAAAAGGACACTCCATACATTCGTTTCAATCAAGATTCCATCTTGTGCGTCAATTGCGAAAAGCGCATTCGTTGCCACGGAAAACATATCCCCATATTTTTTATCCATTGATAACGGGAGTGGCAAAAGAAGGGACGCGCCGTAAAACGGCCATGTCGTTCTGTCCGAATCAAAATCATGCAGCACACTCCAGCACAAGTTTGTCACATCATTGTAGGCATGAAAGTCGTAGATGGACTCATCACCTGTTATGTCTGCGCATTCCGCGCGCAATTTTGCCATGAGCAATTTGCAAGTGGCAATTTCCTCCCTGTTTGACAATGACGTCATAAGGGTGTCAATCCTGTTTGTGGCATTCAAGCGCACCATGCGATTTGTAGAAGAAACATCCTGAAGAATGCTTCCGATTTCAGAATCGTAAACCTCGGACGCGAGAACCGGCAACATCACGACCGGCAGGACTATCAGCAATATTTTTTTCATCATTTTGTAACCTCAATAATTTCACTTGTAAGTTTGTACGAATTGAATATGTGCTGTCCGAACATGCTATGCTCGGCCCGGCTGAAGAAATGATATTCTAATGAGTCTTGATCTATACGATGCACCGCACACGCATTATGCCCTGCGGGATTGTCATTAGAATGCATCCATGCCGCTACATCACCGAGTGTACTTCTGTTCGCGCACCAGCTACCGAGGATTTGCGCGCTGCCTTGGTTGTCAAGCGGTGCCTTCCAGCAATATCCGAGAAGCGCGTTTGCGCCGGATGTAGCGGCCCATTTCAATCCCGGACTCGCTGAATGGCTTGAGGGATTTGAATAGTGATTTCCTTTGTCACCGATGTCCAGCACCGCACATCCGGCAATAATGACCGTGTCAACATCCCGCCAATGGTTGGTCACGTCCGACGGCTCCGCAACACCGTAAAGCCTTCCGGTATCATGCTCGCCATGGCCTGAATAGTAGAACACGTCGGACTGCTGTTGGCACTGCTTCTTCACAGACCAAGCCGTCCCGCACGTTGCCATAAGACATGCCGTCCCTGCCGCCTGGACGGTCTTGAGGTTAAACTCACCCTCTGGAATCTCCGCATTGGCATTGCCACCCCATCTTCCCCGTGCGCGTCCATAAAGTCGACCCGCCGTATTCTCATCAAAGCAATCGCTGTCTATCCTGTCGCTTCCCGCATCCGGGCCATTTGACATATCGATCGAGGTCTTGGCTACAATATCGTCGTCTGCATTGCGGACGATGCCGTTCGACTGGAGCCAGTCCGCCGCAACCGACACGCGAAAGACGTTCTGCCCTTGCGAAGTCGCAGTTGCCGCGCTTATGGGAATCGCCGCGCCAGCTATGTCGTGCTCTCCGTCGAAATCTACATAATACGCCTTGAGCCGTATAAGTCCTCCAAAAAGGCCGACAAATTCAGAGACCGTCATATTCGAACCACCAACCGTCGCCTCGACAATGACCGACTCGCCGACAAGGATCGGATTCTTCCACGTGATTGCGCCACCGGACGCATCGAGTATCTCAAGGCTGACGCCGCGACTTTCGATCTCGTCAATTTCGTCCTGGGATTCGTAATAGCAATGGCATCTTTCCAGCCATGAGAACAAGTAGGAATATCCACCCCAGACTGCAGTGCTGGAAAGTGCATGGACCGCACCTCCGCACTGGCATCCGTCGCTGCAACTCCACAAGAAGCCGACATCGTTAGTCGTACACGAGCAGCATCCGCCGTCGACGGCGAGAATGCGAGGGCCGACATCTATCGGCGAAGTGTGCGCAACATAGCTGTCGGAACCGCCGCGCATCTGGACACGTTCAAACGTCAACTCCAACGGCAGGGAAACGGTCAATCGATTCTCGGCATTTGTCACGATCTCCGCGTATTCGCTCGACACCGATGAATAGCCAATCGGCAAGTTGCTGTCGACTGCATAGGTCGCGCCAGCGAGAAGCGGAATGTGGCAGACCTCGTTCGTGCGGGCAATCA
>CAMPAA010000102.1 GCA_946631345.1 uncultured Verrucomicrobiota bacterium | reverse complement strand
ACTATGGCTGCGAGCGGCTACTTCACCGGCCGTGGCCGCACCCGCCTTGTATTCTGGGTGAATCTCCTTGGCAACGCCCTGAATATCGCACTCGATTATCTGCTCATCTTCGGGGTGGAACTGCCTCTTTGCGGACTTCGCTTGCCGGCGCTTGGAATCGCTGGTGCGGCGTGGGCGACGGTTGCGGCGCAGGTCGCGCAGATGGCAGTGCTGAACGTGCTGGCCATGCGTGATACGGCGCGTGCGCCAAATGGCGATGCTGCCGGGTCTGAGGATAGACCGGAAGACTTCTGGAGATTGGCAGTCCGCATCCTGCGCTATGGCGCGCCGTCAGGCGTGCAGACCATGCTGAACATCCTGTCGTTTCTAATCTTCGTGTTCCTCACTGGCAAGGTGGGCGATGTGGAGTTTGCGGTTTCTAACGCGGCGTTCACGGTAAACTACCTGCTCATCGCCCCGATCGAGGGCTTCGCGATCGGAGCGGGCGTGCTTGTGGGACAGCGGCAGGGAGCGGGCGATCCGCATGGAGCGTTCGATGGGGGCAACCGCGCACTTGTGCTGGCGGAGGCGTACATAGCCGTAGCCAGCATGCTGATTCTCGTGTTCCGGCGGCAAATCCTCATGCTCTTCGCGGCCGATGTGGATGTGGATGCGCAGGCTGGCTTTTTGGCGCTCGGTTCCACGCTTTTTGTGCTGATGGTCGTGTGGCAGTTCTGCGATGCGGCGGAGGTCGTGCTTTCCGGCGCACTGAAGGGGGCTGGTGACACACGTTTCGTGATGGTGTGGATGCTCGTAATGGCGTTTCCTTTCTGGATGCCGATCCTCTTTGCGACGTATTGGCTCTGCCCGACGATGGAGGCCCTGTGGGCAACAATGGTGGTGTACGTGTTCGTGTTCTTCGTTGGCACCGCCGTGCGTTGGCTGAAAGGGCCATGGCGCAATCTCCGCCTTGTCGCCTGACGGAATCTGTTTGCAGTCATTGCGCTGGAAAACTTGAGGTCTAAGAGTTTGAGTTCCGATATGTCCGCATTGAGACGCCGCAGCGGGATTTGAACAGGTTCTTCAGGTAGTTCGCGTCGCGGTATCCGCAGCGGATGGCAATTTCAGAGATCCTAAGGTCGGTTTCGCGCAGCAAACGCTTCACTTCCTTGAGCCGTTGTTCCAGTATGGTCTCAAGGATTGAATTGCCGGTCACCTCGCGGAAGCGGAGGTCTGCAAGACTTCTCGACACTCGCAGATGGGAAACCACGTCGGCAGTGGAGATGCCGGTCAGCGCATGGCGGTCGATGAATTCGATTGCCCTCTGCACAAGCGCGGCAGGTGTCTTGGATGCGGTGGTGGAGGCTCGGAACACCACATCCTTCACGCCGCACTGGCGTTCGCGGATCGCAGGGGCTCGGCGGCACAGCATCATGGCCTGCAGTTCCTGCGCTGCGCAATATCCTTCTTGTTCGAAATCCACAGCGATGCTGGTGAGCGGCGGAACGGCCATCTCGCATACAGGTTCGTCGTTCCCTATGCCCAGCACCGACATCTGGTCCGGCACGGCTATGGCGTTGGCGCGGCAGACTTCCAGCAGGTCGCGGGCGCGGTCGTCGAAAGCTGCGAGCACCGCCGCCGGCTTCTCCAGCTTCAACAGCCATTTCAGGAGCGCTTCGCGGGAGTCTCCTGGGCCGTCGAACACGGACAGTCGCTTTCTGCTTGAGCGCAGTGCAGACATGAACGCGGCCTGGCGGTCTTGCGACCAACGCAATTGCGTACGAGCAGGCACGAAGCCAATCGACCTTATTCCAGGACAGGCGAGCAGATGCCGCACGGCAGACTGCGCTATGGCTTTGGCGCTGTCGTTGATGAACATGCAGAGAGGAAACTTCCGGGCGAGCTCCATGTCAAGGTAATCTATGAACACGGTGGGGATTCCCATTCTGGCATGGAGGCGCTTGAACTCACGCCGTTCGACGAACCCCACGAGCATGCCGTCGAAGTGCAACCGGCTGGCGTTGGCGATCGCATCCGCCGTGAATGTACCTTCATCCCGCACGAGTTCCATGTCCCAGTCGTATCCCTCGCTCAGAAAGCGATGGATGCCGTTCAGTTTCTTCCTCCCCGCCGCGCTGGCAAGAGGGAGCGCTACCATGACCCTAAATGTCGTCTTCATTGACATGAGGCGGATAGTATCAAAACAGGTTGGTGGATACAAGCGAAATATTTGCGTGAAACATACGCTTTGGGGGCGGCAGATCTGCTATACTGCGCCCCAATGCACAGATACTACAAATGGTGGCTTCTTGCCATGCTCGCGGCGACCTTCTTTTTCAATCAGGCCGATCGCGCGCTTTTCGGCCTCCTTACCGTGCCTATACAGGAGGAACTTGGCCTTACTGATATCCAGATCGGCGCAATCAACACGGCGCTCTTCGCCACGCTGGCGCTCGTCACGCCGCTTGCAGGCGTCCTTGGGGATCGGCTTAGCCGCAAATGGATTGTCACCGTCTCGCTGATAGGCTGGAGCCTGTTTACGCTGCTGACCGGTTTTGTCGGCGGCTTTGTAGGCATGATGTTTTTCCGCTCCATTGCCGCCGGCGTGGGCGAGGCCTGCTACATGCCGAGCGCGCTGCCGCTTCTGGCCCAGCATCATCGCTCAACGCGCTCCATTGCGCTTTCCGTGCATCAAAGCATGCTGTATGTCGGGCTGTTCGTATCAGGAGCCCTTGTCGGGGCCATCTATATCGTTCTTGGCGGAAACTGGCGGAACGTATTCTATCTCTTCGGCGCGTTTGGCCTAGCCTTGGGCGTATCGTTCATTTGGCTGCTCAAAGCGGACGAGCGCGATTCCGGGGATGGAATGGCCGAGAAGTCCTCTGGCGCATGGGCGGCGGTCAAGGCATTCGTATCATCTCCGAGCGCGCTTCTGATGACGGGCGGAGCGACAGCGATAGTAGCCGTAAATAACGCCTACCTCGCGTGGGCGCCCAAGTTCGCGATGGCGAAATACTCGCTTTCCGTAAGCGACGCGGGAAGGGGGACGATGACTTGGCATCATGCCTTTGCGCTTGCCTCAATCTACGTTTCCGGCCTGCTCACGGATCGTTTCGCGTCGCGGTGGCCGCGTTTCCGGCTTGGCATCCAGATGGTGGCGCTGCTGCTCGGTGCGCCGGCAATCATGTTCTTCGGCTTTGCCTCCACTCCAGCGCTTGCGTGGACGGCGGCCTCGTTCTACGGCATTGCGCGCGGCTTCTTCGAGGCGAACACGCACGCCTCCGTCTTTGATGTCATCGAGAGCAGATATCGCTCTACGGCATGCGGGTTCATGGCAATGTGCGCATTTCTCGTGGGGTCCCTCTCACCCCTGTTTCTCGGTTTCATGGGCGAGCGCTCGAAATGCGCGGCAGACCCCTCAGGCGTGGCAGGATTCGGCACGGGTTTCGCCTGCATCGGGGCATTTTACCTCGCTGGTGCCGTCTGCATGGCGGTCGCTTTTTTCAGGACGTTCAGAAAGGATAGAATAGCGAATGGATAGACCAACGATAGACGATGCGGCAAGGGCGAAGGCAAGGGACTTCGTCGAGAATGAAAGGCAGTTCCAGCTTGGTTTTCTGCCGACGGAATGTTCAAACCCGATCACGGCGACGCTTGAGGAGGATTTCCGGCGCTCGACGAAGGCTGGCGTGCAGTGCCTTCAGCGCGGCGACAGGCAGATTGCGATCACGATGCGCCACGTTTTCGCGTCCGCAGCCTTTGAAAGCCTCGTTGCCGACATCGTGCGCTCCGTCTCTGCGCCGACGGGCCGTATCGTGTTCTCCGGCTGTGGCGCGACCGGTCGCCTCTCCATCCTGCTCGAATCAATGTGGCGAGACTTCTTTCATCGTCGTGCAGCCGAATTGACGGCAGACGAGATGTCGCTTGCCGACCGCGCGGCATCCATCATGACGGGCGGCGATTTCGCGCTCATCCGCTCTGTCGAGTTCTTCGAGGACTTCGCGGAAGGCGGGCGCAACCAGGCGGCGGCGCTGAAGGTGGGTGATGGCGACACGTTCGTAGCGATCACCGAGGGCGGCGAGACGTCGTCCGTTCTCGGATCGCTCGCCTACGCGGCAGAGCATGGTGCGAAGTGCTATCTCGTGTTCAACAATCCGACGGATCTTCTGAGAAGCCATCTTGACAGATGTCGCGAGGCGATTGACAACCCACGGGTGACAGTGATCGATCTCTACTGCGGAGCGATGTCGGTCGCTGGCTCTACGAGAATGCAGGCTACATCCTCCGAACAGCTGCTGTGCTCGTGTGCGCTTGAGGCGGCGCTCTGCCGCGTGATGCCGCGCTTCGCGAATGAGACGTCCCCTGATTACACGGCTGCGTTCGAAAGGCTGCTCTCAGGCCTTGAGAGCGAGGGAGGGAGGGCCGGGCTCGTGGCCGCGATCGACTTTGAGCGATCCGTATACGAGGCGCATGGATTGATCACCTATCTCGCCGACACGTGCATGCTCGACCTGTTTACGGACAACACGGAACGCTCGCCCACATTCATGATACCGCCAATTCGCTCCAGTCGCGATGCTGCGCTTGCTCAGAGCTGGTCTTTTGTGAAAAATCCGCTCTATCCCACTGAGCGTTGCTGGAGCGGAATGATGCGCCGCCACCCGCGTTGCCTTGCGTTCACGTCGGAAGACGCCCGCCGCCTCGGCATGCCGCAACGGTTCATCGATTCTCCACCCGCCATCGGCTATTCCGATCTGCTGACGTACATGATCGGCAACGAACCGGCTCCCGAACGTATCAAGGGCTACAGCCGCGCCGTTGCGGTGACGCTTACCGTCGGCGACAGGCCTGCTGACTTCCTGGCTGCGGCAGAACGCCTCGCCGCCGCCTGGCCGGAGAGGGTGTATTTTCATATCGGCCCTGAAGATGCCGGCGACATACATATAGCCATGCCCATAGCCGGTTCGCCGCTCGAAGTCTGGAAGCACCTTGTGGTCAAGCTGGCGTTCAACTGCCTTTCAACCGGCACTATGGTCTCAATGGGGCGCATCACGGGCAATTGGATGAGCTGGGTGTCGGTCTCGAACAAGAAGCTGATCGACCGGGGAATACGCCTGCTGGTGGAGTTGGGCGGGATACGGTACGAGGAGGCCGCTGAACGTCTCTTTGCAGCCGTCGGTTACGTGGAGCGCAACGACTGGGGCGGAGAAGACCCAAGCCCGATACAGGTGGCGCTCAAAGAGCTATTCGAAGAGAAGGACAAGGAGAACGGAAAATGAACATGAGGAAACGGATGAATGCGATGGCCGCAGCTGGTCTGCTGCTGGCCGGTGTGTCGGGTGCATGGGCGGACGACCTTCGGGTCGCCGCCGACAGGGTGGTTGTCGGCAACATGTACGCCCCATTTTGCCGCACGGATGGGCCGGATGTGTCCGAATGGCCTGCGGACATCGCGAAGATGCGTGAACTTGGCTACACATGCCTTCATGGGTTCTGCGAATGGAGCCGTATCGAGAAGGCGAAGGGTGTGTACGACTTCTCGCAGATCGACCTGCTGCTCGACCTGTGCGAGACCAACGGAATACTTGCCATCCTCAATGTGGCCACTCAGAACACCGTCGGGTACCACATGCCGGCATGGATGGAGAACGAATATGCCGGACGGGGGTGCGTAGACGTGAACGGCGATGGCGTGGATATGAAGAGCATCCACAACATACCCTGCCTTGACGACCCATGGTACTGGAAGCTCGCGGAGAAGTTCCTGCGCGCGCTTGCGGAACGCTACAGTGGCGACAGACGCGTGGCGGGATGGGTCGTATGGGGCGAGCCGATGCTTTCGGGCGGCCGCGGCAAGCCCATCTGCTTCTGCGAGCACACCCTGAAACGGTTCCGCGCATGGGTCGAGAAGAAGTACGGCACCATCGACCGGCTGAACATGGCGTGGAGCACCGAAGGCCCGGTCGATTTCGCGGGTTTCGATTCCGTGCGCCCGCCGCGCGGCGCATTCGGGCATCGCGGCGGCTATGCCGCATGGAGCGACTGGGCGCACTTCATGGCGTCCAATTTTGCGCGGCACATCAAGAACGCGGATTCCATCCTCAAGAATGGCGGCGCCGTGCAGCCGACGATAGTCGAGACGTTCACGTTCCCGACGGGTGGAGGGCTGGTCAACGACGTTTGGGCGCTCGGCCGTTCGGCGGACATAGTGGGCTCCAGCTGCTTTCTCCGTCCTGGCCTTGACGTGGAGCTTTCGCTGACCGTGGCGGCGTCGGTGGCGGCGCGCGAAGGCAAATCGTTCTTTGTGGTTGAACAGACGGGAGGAAGCCGCGCCTACACGTACCCGCATCCCACGCCATGCGTTGACGAGGTCGTCAGCGAGGCCATACAGGCGGCGGGCATGGGTGCGAGAGGCGTAATGTATTGGTGCTGGCGGCCGCGCTTCACCGATTTCGAGGCCGGCACCTATGGCATGTGCCGCGCCGACGGCAAGCCGCTGCCGCGCGCAATCGCCGCCGGTCGCAATGCGGCGGATATCGCGGCTCTTGGCAAACGTCTCGCGGACGCTGTCCGTAGGCCGCAGGTGGCGGTCCTTCATTCCAACGTGGCGTTTACGGATACCGACGGCGTTTCCAAGCACGTCCTCGACGGCGAGATCGGCGCGCTTCGAGTGCTGCTCGACGCCCATGTCACGCCGCAGATCGTCAGCGCGGACATGATACGCGACGGACTCTCCCCGGAACTGCGCGCGCTTGTGCTTCCGTTCGCCTATACGCTCGACAAGGCGACATGTGACGGCATCCGCCGCTTTGTGGCGAACGGCGGCATCGTGATCGCCGACCACAATCTCGCGTTCAAGCAATCCGACGGGCGCGCATGGCGGATGCTGCCAGGAGGCGGACTTGACGAGGTTTTCGGATTCGAGAAAGACGAAGACCAGCATCTTGAGCACGAGTGTCTCCTGCCAAAGAGCAATCCCTATGGAATCGCGGTGAATGACTTCCTCAGCATCCTCACCCCGACAACGGCTGAAGTGCTGGAGCGGGATTCCGGCCGCCCGCTCATTCTGCGCAACAGGTTCGGCAGGGGAGAGGCGTATGGGTTCGCGTTCAGCGCCTTCGCCGGGTATGCCCACAACGGCGGCAATGCGCCGCTGCGGCGTTTCGTCACGCGGGCTCTCGCATCCTGCGGCGTGAAGCCGTTTGTGAGCATCAAGGGGGAGGACGATGCTCAGTGCCCGCGCGTCCGTGTCGCGGAGCTTGTGTGCCGCAGGGACGGCTCTAAGATACTGACCTTCACCAATCCCGGATGGGAAGCGCGCCATGTGGAGATTGCAGTGCCGGAAGCGTCCGCTGTCGCGCCTTTCCTGTGCGGCGGCACAGACGTTGAGACCGCCGGTGCGACGGCGAAATTCTCTCTCAGGCCTTGGCAGTCGATCATGCTGGAGGCCAAATGACGGAATGGAATCCGGACGAGTTGCGCGCACGATACGCCGCCGAACTGTATGATCGGATCGTGCCGTTCTGGGTGGATCATTCCATAGACAGGGAGTGCGGCGGCTATCTCCATTGCCTTGACCGAGACGGCGGCGTCTACGACACGTTCAAGGATATGTGGATGGAGTGGCGCGAAGTCTATATGTTCGCGGCACTCAACAACAGAGGCCGCACCAATCCAGAATGGGTGGACCTCTCCCGTCATGGCTACGATTTCCTCCTGGCGAAGGGGCGGCTGGAAGACGGTTCTTACTGCACGCGACTGAACCGCGACGGGAGCGAGCGGATGCTTGCGGCTGACGGCACGGAGGTGTTCACCAACGGCTTTGCCGCGATGGCCTGCGCCGAACTCTTCCGCGCCACAGGGGACGAGCGGTATCGCGACGAGGCCATGTCGTGCTGGGCCGCGTACAGGCGTCTTGCGGAAGCGCACGAGACGAAGTACAGGCAGCTGGCGCATCGCGTTATCGGCCTTAACGTGATGAACGTGTTCAACGCGGCGTTTGACGGTGCGTTCACGGAAGTGGCCGATTCGCTTGCGCGCGAGATGCGGCGTTTCGTCGAGCCTGATACGGGGCTCATGCTGGAACGGGTGCGCAGCGACTGGTCGTTCGACCTCGGCTCCCAGTATGGGCGGTTTGTCAATTCCGGCCACACCGTTGAGGCGATGAACTTCCTGTTCGGCCATATCATGCAGTCCGGCGATGGCGGGCATCTGGCGTTTGCGCGCGACATTGCGCTGAGGATGTTCGACTTCGGATGGGATGCGGACTTCGGAGGAGGGTTCGTGTACCGCGACGCATGCGGTTTGCCCGTGGACAAGACCGACTGGATGCTCAAGACCTGGTGGGCCAACTGCGAGGCGGCGACGGCGATGCTGCGCGGATGGCGGCTCACGGGCGACAGGCGTTTCCTTGAAAGGTTCATGCTTGTGGATGCCTACGGCTGGGCGAACTTCCGCGACCCTGAGTTCCCGGAATGGTTTGCGTATGCACCTGTGGAGGGCCGTCGCATCCACACCTACAAGGGGAACGTCCGCAAGGGATTCTTCCATCTTCCGCGACGGCTGATGGAATGCTGCGAAGCGCTTAAAGCATAACAGACGGATAGCCATTGATGCTCAAGCCGGGAGGCGCGGATCAAACCACGGTCCATGCCGTTAGCGACGTGCAAACCTCCCGGTTCTGAGCACCGTTCCAAGTATTGGGCATATGCTTTCCATGTATCAGTCACTACAAAATCAAGTATTGGTTGCCACAAAACCAAGTATTGGTTTCCACCAAACCAAGTATTGGTTTACATCAAACCAAGTATTGGTTTATATAAAACCAAGTATTAGTTTACTGCCAACCAATACTTGGTTTGCTTCTCGGTATCGGGGGGTATGTTGCTTTCAAACGGGGAGTGTGGTATAATGATCCGCGTAATTCAAAAGAAAGGCGGTTGAAATGGACTATATAGTGCGATTCAAGACGCGTCATGTCGGCGGGCACGGCAAGGGCGCTGGAGACGTGTGGACGGCAAAGATCCTCCCAAACCGCACCGTCGGGCAGCTGCAGCTGGCGAAGATGCTTGCCGCAGACGGCGGCATGCCGGCCGAAACGGTGCACTATCTGCTTACGCGCACATGGACGACAATCATGAGTCTTCTTCGGCAGGGATGCAACGTCAATCTCGAGGCGGTGCGGTTCTCGCTCCAGGCAACCGGCACCTTCCCTTACGAGAACTCCCCGTTCGATCCAGAGCGCAACGGCATCGTCGTGCGCGCGACCACAACCGGAGTCATTCGCAAGGCCCCGCGCACGAAGCAGACGCCCCAGACCAAAAGGGACGGGTTGCCGGTGCTGAAGCCCGTAAACGTGCTTGAGCATACGGTGAGCGACAGGCACATGAACGTGACGGACGACAAGGCGTTCCTCGTGAACGTGATAACCGCTCCGTCCAGGATACTCGTGGCGGGCGTTGACATGCTGATCTCGCAGGATCGGCCTGACGAAGGCGTGCAGTTCATCTCGCGCAGGGACGGCACGGCATACGTTCCGAGGATCACCGCCAACACCGCAGGCACGATAGACCTTGAGTTCGACGAACTGCCGCCGGCAGGGGAGTATTCGATGGTCGTGCGTTCGCGCAGCTTCAGCATGTCGCCGTCGGTTGCGCCCATCGAGCACCACCTGGCCGTGGTCATAGACCCCGCAGCCGCCGCCAGGAAACCACCGAGGTGAAAACCTGCAACCACACCCCGTGCGATTGACCGGCTTTTGTGGTAAAATAGCCCGTCAATGAAAGGAGTTGAAATGAGGTTCAGGATGATTCTGGCCTGCGCCGCGTCGGTGGCCGTCGGCGTCGCTGCGGCGGAGAGCGCAAAGAGCGCGTACGTGGGTGTGCTGAAGGAGGGGCAGGCGTTCGCGCCTGCCGTAGAGGAGGCGGCGGGCGCAGGGCACATGCCTGTGGTGGATACGGACGAGGTGTTCCCTGCCGCTTACGTGGAGGATTTCGAGGTTGACGGTGACGTGACCAAGCCCGTCTGGCAGAAGGCCAAGAGCGTTCCGCCGCCGTGCCCGGTGCGCTCGACCACGCCTATACCGTACAAGACCGACATCCGCATGCTGTACTCCAAGACGGGGCTCTACGTCGCGGCTACGCTGTGGCAGGACATGTCGAAGATGGTGTGCAAGTGGGACCAGCGCGACCAGCCGGTGTGGGGCGACGACAACGTGGAGATATTCATGTTCATCCCGAGCGAGAAGGGGAACCGCCTCTACCAGTACGTCATCAACCCGCTCGGCACGGTGGCCGACATCCGGGACGACAACCGCGCCTACTGGACGCGCGGAATGAAGGTGAAGGCCAGCCGCTACGACGACCGCTGG
>CAMPAA010000101.1 GCA_946631345.1 uncultured Verrucomicrobiota bacterium | reverse complement strand
CGACAGGATCGCCTCGGCCTGCTCGTCCGTCATGCGGGCGTAGCCCTTGATGGCGTATCCGTCGAAAAACGCAAAGCGTTTTGAGGGGCGGCGGCAAAGCCGCAGCGGAAAGCCCACAGAAACAAGGCTTTGGGACAAAGCCGAAGTTTCGTAGGGCCGAGCGAGCGCACCGCGCACCCCTCTGGCGACTTTGCTTCGCAAAGCTCCTCGCGCGGGGCCTTGCAGACGGTACGCATCCCGGCAAGCCTTGTGTCCGTAGCGCCTTCTGCGTTTGATTGGTGTGCGGCCCTGAAGGAGTTCATTGTCGATCCCGGCAATCCAAACTATAAGAGTGAAAACGGAATGCTGCTCACAAAGGATGGCAAGCGTTTGGTGTGCGGCGTGAACGGCAATGTGACTGTTCCAGATGGAGTGGTGGAGATTGGCAGCAGCGCGTTTTATGGGCGTGAGAACCTGACGGCACGGTGCAGGAGAAGGGCAAGGAGGAGATGTGGTTCGGGGCGAGCGTGAAGTAGCGGCCTGACAGGCACGAAGGAAAAACGAAAAAAAAACATTGACTTTGTTAGTGCCTATAGTGTATATTGTGCGGCATACGTCTTTAAGGCTAAAAAGGAGTAACGCAAATGACACGCAAAGAATTCATCAGGACTGGGTCTGCGGCAGCGACCGCGGCAGGGTTCTCCGGATGCCTCACCGCCACGGCGGGGGCTGGCAAACTGGCGCTTCTCGGCGGTACGCCGGTTATCGGCAAGGCCGAGGCGGCGCAGCACGGCAAGGTGTTCGCCTGGCCGATCGTGAACGAGGCGATGCGAAAGGCATCCGATGCGGTTCTCGCCGGGCGCAAGATGTCCGGGATTGACATCACGAAGGAGTTCGAGCAGAAGTTCGCTGCGTGGAACGGGACCAAGTACGCGCTTGCGTGCCTGAACGGCACGACGGCTCTGAACACCGCGTTCTATGCGATCGGGCTCAAGCCCGGCGACGAGGTGATCTGCCCGTCCATCACGATGTGGGCGAGCTGTTCCGGCGTGGTGAACATCGGCGGCACGGTGGTGTTCTGCGACGTGAACCCCGACGACCTCACCATCGACCCCAAGTCCTTCGAGGCGCACATCACGCCGCGCACGAAGGCCGTAGTGGTGGTCCACTATATGGGCGCCCCCTGCGACATGGATCCGATCATGGCGATAGCTAAGAAGCACAATCTCAAGGTGGTGGAGGATGTCTCCCACGCGCAGGGCGGCCTCTACAAGGGGCGCAAGCTCGGTTCGATCGGCGATGTCGGCGCGATGTCGCTTATGAGCGGCAAGAGCTTCGCCATCGGCGAGGCCGGCATGATCGTGACGAACAGCAAGGAGATATACGAGAAGTCGATCCGCTGGGGCATGTACATCCGCATCCCCGCCACGTTCGGCAGGGACGGCATCAAGCGCACTAAGGACGTGCCGTTCGGCGGCATCAAGAACCGCCTCAACCAGTGCACGTCGGCGGTGGGCCTTGAGCAGCTCAAGAAGTACGACGCCGAGCGCGCAGAGATCGAGGAGGCGATGCTCTACTACCACAAGGGAATTGCGGACGTGAAGGGCCTCAAGATGATCTACCCGAAGTGGGAAAAGAGCAACAAGGCCGGCTGGTACTCGTCTCGCTGCCTCTACGATCCGGCGGCGTTCGGCGGGGTGCTCAACACGGTGTTCGCGCTTGCCCTCAACGCGGAGACCGGCGGCGGATACAGCGCAGGCTGCAACTTCCCGCTCCACTGGTCCAGCGTGTACGACGACGAGGACATCTTCGGCGACGGCAAGCCGCCGGTACGCCGCGGCCTGCCCGCCGGAGTGACGCCTAAGTCGCTTACCGGCAGCCTGCCGGTATCGGACGACATCAACAACCGTGTGATAGGCGACCCGTGGTTCAAGAGGTTCGACAAGGCGGTCATCGACCGCTACATCGAGGCCGTGCACAAGGTCGCCGCCAACGTCGCGCAGCTCAAGGACTACAAGGGCAAGGCCAAGTTCGCCTACTGGAGCTAAGCAATGACAAAATTCATCGACATCCACGGACATTGCGTCCAGGAGCATTTCATCCCGTACTTCAAGGGGTATGGGCCTGCCGGCTGGCACCAGATATCAGACCCCAAGGAGATGATCGAGTTCTACGACAAGCACGGAGTGGAGAAGGGAGTGATCCTGCCGCTGTGCAATGCGGAGAACGCTATGCAGTCGCAGTCGAACGAGGAGGTGCTGAACATCGCCAAGATGTATCCCGGCCGTTTCATCCCGTTCTGCAACATCGACCCGCGCAACTACGTGAACAACATCACTTCGCCGTTCATCAACGGGTTCAAGTGGTACCGCGACAAGGGGTGCAAGGGCATCGGCGAGCTGTGCTGCAACCTGAGCATACTCGACGGGCGGCTCCAGGCGATGTTCAAGGCTGCGGAGGAGGTTGGCTTCTCGGTCACGTTCCACATGGCGCCGTTCAGGGGAAACAACTACGGCATCGTGGATCTGCCCGGGATGCCGGGGCTCGAGACGTGCCTGCAGCGCTTCCCGAAGCTGAAGTTCTTCGGTCACTCGCAGGCGTTCTGGTGCGAGATCGGCACATACAGAGGCCAGCACGTGCGGTTCGGATATCCGACCGGCCCTGTGAAGGAGGGGCGCATCCCGCAGCTGATGCGCAAGTATCCCAACCTCTATGGAGACCTCTCGGCCGGCTCCGGGTGCAACGCGCTCATGCGCGACCGCGCCCACGCCGCGAAGTTCCTCACGGAGTTCCAGGATAGGCTCATGTTCGGCATGGACATCTGCTCGCCGGAAGGCGAACGCAAGTGTCCGAACAAGCTTGCCGGATTCCTGCGCGACCTGCTCGCGAAGGGAGACATTTCCGAAACGGTGTTCAACAAGGTTGCGCGCGGAAACGCGATAAGGCTTCTGGGGGTTTGAGACATGGAAACGACAAGAAGAGATTTCATCAAGACTGGCGCTGTCGCAACTGCGGCTGGCGCCGCCGGCTGCGCAACCGTGGCGGCGGACGACGTGGAGGCGACGATCGCCTCGACGAAGTTCATCGACATCCATGCGCACTGCACGGAGTTCGAGATGCCTCCGGTGTACATCAAGGACAAGCGTCCGCTCTGCGTTGCGGAGGATCTCATCGAGCACTATGACAGGCTTGGAGTGGAGAAGGGCGTGATCCTCGCCCTCTGCAACCCCGAGAACTTCATCGGTGGCATGACCACAGAGCAGATTCTGCGCACATGCGCAAAGGCTCCCGACCGGTTCATACCCTCGGTGGCCGTCGATCCGCGCGCGCTGGGCAACAACGCGTTCGGCGACTTCGAGTACGTGTTCAAGTACTATCGCGACAAGGGCTGCAAGGTGTGCGGCGAGGTTTGCGCCAACCTGCACTTCATCGACCCCATAATGCAGAACTACTTCAAGGGCTGCGAGGCCGCAGGCCTTCCTCTAACCTTCCACATTGCGGCGGACGAGGACTGGCTCTACGGCATCATCGACGAGAAGGGGCTCCCGGAGCTGGAGCTGTGCCTGCAGCGCTTCCCGAAGCTGAACTTCCTCGGCCATTCCCAGAGCTTCTGGTGCGAAATCGGCACGTACAAGACGTGGGACGAGCGCACTGGCATGCCGCGCGGCCCGGTGGAGGAGGGGCGCATCCCTCAGCTGATGCGCAAGTACCCCAACCTGTACGGCGACCTTTCCGCAGGCAGCGGAAGCAACGCGCTCGCCCGCGATCTGGACTACGCCGGGAAGTTCCTCACGGAGTTCCAGGACCGCATCATGTTCGGCATCGACATCTGCGCACCGCAGGGCTACGTGTCGCCGCTTGACAAGACGATGCGCGAGCTTCTGCGCACGGGCCGCATATCCACGACCGTGTACAGGAAGGTATGCCGCGAGAACCAGATAAGGCTTTTGGGGCTTGACGCCTGATGAACAACACAAAATAGGATACACGCAATGAAACAGAGCATAAACAGACGTGATTTCGTGAAGACCGGCGCGACTGCCGCCGTAGCAGGCTTCGCCGGGTGCATGACAGCCACCGCCGGTGCCGGGAAGCTCGCGCTTCTCGGCGGAACGCCGGTCGTCGGCAAGGCGGAGGCACCCGCCTACAGGAGCCTCTTCAAGTGGCCGATCGTAAACGAGGCGATGCGCAAAGCCAATGACCGGGTTCTTTGCTCCGGTAACATGTCCGGCACGGACATTGCTGACGAATTTGAGAAGAAGTTCGCCGCATGGAACGGCACCAAGTACGCATCGAGTGCGCCGAACGGCACCGCTTCGCTCATCGCCGCGTTCTACGCGGTGGGGCTTGGCCCCGGCGACGAGCTTATCTGCCCGTCCATCACCTACTGGGCGAGCTGTCTGGGCGCGATCCATCTCGGGGCGAGCGTGGTGTTCGCCGATATCAATCCGGATACGCTCACCCTTGATCCGGCATCGTTCGAGGCTCACATCACGCCGCGCACTAAGGCGGTTGTGCCGGTGCACGTGTACGGTCAGCCGTGCGACATGGATCCCATCATGGCCATCGCGAAAAAGCACGGCATCAAGGTGGTGGAGGACGTATCCCACGCGCAGGGCGGCCTCTACAAGGGGCGGAAGCTCGGCACGATCGGCGACTGCGGCGCCATGTCGCTGATGACAGGCAAGAGTTTCGCGATCGGCGAGGGCGGAATGTTCGTGACTAACGACCGCGAGCTCTACCGCCGTGTGGTCCGCTGGGGACAGTACGAGCGAATCAAGCGCAACTTCTCGGCGGAGGAGATAGCGCTTACGAATAACCTGCCGTTCGGCGGCGTCAAGAACCGTCTGAACCAGTGTTCGGCGGCGATCGGCATCGAGCAGCTCAAGAAGTACGACTCCGAGTGCGCGGAGATAGAAAAGGCCATGCTTTACTACCACAAGGGCATCGAGGATGTGAAGGGGATCAGGATGATCTATCCGAAGTGGGATAAGAGCAACAAGGCCGGATGGTACTATTCGCGCTCCCTGTACAGCCCCGAGGCGTTCGGCGGCGTAAAGGTGGAAACGTTCGTCACTGCGCTGAACAAAGAGGTTGGCCGAGGCTTCGACGTCGGGTGCAATTTCCCGCTTCACACCTCGAGCATCTTCGACGATGCCGACATTTTCGGCAACGGCAAGCCACCGGCCAAGAGGAACCTGCCTGACGGCGTGTCGCCAAAGGCCCTTACGGGGCGGCTCCCCGTGGCTGAAAGCATCCTGTCGCGAGTGATTGGCGATCCGTCGTTCAAGCATTTCGACGCGCCGAAGATCGACATGTTCATCGAGGCAGTGCACAAGGTTGCGGCCAATGTTGACGCGCTCCGCGAATGGGAGCGCAAGCAGAAGAAGGCGTAATGGCGACCGGTTCCATTGACATCCATGCCGTCTGCGTGCGGGAGCTGATGGCTCCCGTGGGCGGGCGGCATGGCGTGTGCGATGCGGCCGGGCTGCTCGCGCTCTACGACAGGATAGGCGTGGAAAGGGGGGTGATCATGCCGATCGCGAATGCGGAATGCGCCCCTACAAGCCAGGCGAACGAGGAGGTGCTGCGGATTGTCGCTGCGCACCCTGACCGGTTCACCGCGTTCTGCAACCTCGATCCGCGCAACATTTACAACAGCCCAACCGCGAGGATGGGCGACGTGATGCGGCACTACCGCGCTAAAGGATGCGTTGGAGTGGGGGCCGTGTGCGCAAAGCTCCCGATCACCGACCTGCGCGTGCAGAACCTATTCAGGTGCGCTGAGGCGGAGCGGATGCCGGTGGCGCTGCGCGTGGATGGTTCGGAGGATTACGGGGCCGGCCTTTACGACCCGCCAGGGCTTCCGGGGCTGCGCGATGCGCTTGAACGCTTCCCGGCGCTCACTTTCATCGCGACCGGTGCCGCCCTGTGGTGTGCGATTTCAGTTGCGCGGATGCGTGACGAGTGGTTCCGCGCCGCGACCGGCCCCGTGAAGGAGGGGGCGCTCGCCGGACTCCTCAGGGCGTACCCGAACCTGGTCTGCGACCTCTCCGGTCCGTGGGGAGAAAGCGCGATGACGCGCGATTGCGACTACGCAGCCAGGTTCCTCACGGAGTTCCGGCACCGCGTGGCGTTCGGGATCGGCGCCGTTTCGCCGGAGGATGTCGCCAGGGAGCTGCCGCGTCTGCCGGCGTTTTTGGCGGACATTAGGGATTCCGGTAAGATTTCTCCGGACGTGTTCGACGCCGTGATGCGGGGCAACGCAAAGAGGATCCTGGGGATATGAGCTTAGACACTACGAGAAGAGGTTTTATCTCGACCGGCGGCGCGGCGGCGCTTTCCGGGTGCGTTTGCGCGGTTCCCCAGCCGGCGGTCGATGAAGTGAAGTACATTGATATCCATGCGCACTGCACGGAGGATCCTCTGCCGCCGATGTGCGGGCTTGGCCAACCGTTGTGCTGCGCCGAACAGCTGATCGCCCACTACGACAGGCTTGGAATCGAGAAAGGGTGCCTCCTCGGCCTCGGCACGCCCGAGAATTTCATAGGCGGCATGTCGAATGAGTCGATACTGCGCATCGCGGCTGCCCACCCGGACCGCTTCATCCCGTTTTGCGTGGTGGATCCGCGCGCCTGCGGAAACACACCGTTCGCAAATCTTCGCGATGTCCTGATGCACTACCGCGATCGCGGATGCAAAGGTGTCGGCGAGGTATGCGCGCAGATACATCTGCTTGATCCCCGGATGCAGAATCTGTTCAGGGCGTGCGAGGAGGTGGGCTTCTCGCTTACGTTCCACATGTCGCCAATATCCGGCTGGAGCTACGGAGTGATCGATGAGAACGGACTCCCCGAGCTGGAGATGTGCCTGCAGCGTTTCCCGAAGCTCAGGTTCTTCGGCCACTCTTGCGCTTTCTGGAGCGAGATATCCGTCTGCACCTCCATACATGGGCGCAATGCCCGCGGAAAGGGCCCCGTCAAGGAGGAGGGGGCCATACAGCGGCTCATGCGGAAGTATCCGAATCTCTACGGAGACCTGTCAGCTGGTTCCGGCGCGTACGCGCTCATGCGCGACCCTGCGTATGCCGCCAAATTCCTCACGGAGTTCCAGGATCGCATAATGTTCGGCATCGACATCTGCGATCCGAACGGTTATGTGTCTCCGCTTCCTGGGTTTCTGCGGGAGCTGTGCGCGTCTGGCGCGATATCCGAGACCGTATTCCGCAAGGTTGCGCGCGAGAACCAGATCAGGGAGCTGCAGCTTTGAACCGAATGGCCTGAACGATAGATTGAAAGGTAAAAAAATGAGCAAACTGGCAAGGTTGGGCGGTGAGCCCGTCATCAAAAACACAGACGAGAGCCTGTTCCACTGGCCCATCGTGAATGACGCCATGCGCAAGGCGCAGGCGGACGTGCTTGAGACCGGAAACATGTCCGGAACGGACATCGCGCGGCGCTTCGAGGCGGAGTTCGCCGCATGGCAGGGGCGGAAGCACGCCCTGTCGCACAACAACGGCACGAATGCGCTGAACGCCGCCATGTACGGCATAGGCCTGGGGCCCGGCGACGAGATCATCTGCACCTCGGTTACGTACTGGGCGAGCTGCACCGGTGCGCTGTCGCTCGGCGCGAGCGTGGTGTTCTGCGACATCGATCCCGAGTCGCTGCAGATGGACCCGGCCTCGTTCGAGGCGCGCATCACGCCGCGCACGAAGGCCGTGATGGTCGTCCACTACATGGCGCATCCCGCGCCGATGGACGAGATCATGGCGATTGCGCGGAAGCATGGCCTTAAGGTTATCGAGGACGTTTCGCATGCGCAGGGCGGCCACTACAAGGGCAGGATGCTTGGCACGTTCGGCGACGTCGCCGCGATGTCGCTGATGAGCTGCAAGAGCTTCGCCATCGGAGAAGGCGGCATGCTTGTCACGGACGACGACGAAATCTTCCGCCGGGCGATCCGCTTCGGCCACTACGACCGCATCATCGACGTGTATTCCGACGCGGAGATGGAGGCCACCAAGAACATCCCGTTCGGCGGCCTCAAGAACCGCATGCACCAGACGTCCGCCGCAATCGGAATAGAGCAGCTCAAGAAGCATGACGCCGAGATCGCCGAGATCGACCGCGCGATGAAGTATTTCTGGAAGGGCATCGAGGACGTGAAGGGCCTCAAGATGATCTATCCAAAGGATTCCGGCAGCGACAAGGCCGGCTGGTACGCCTCGCGGTTCCTGTACGACGCGGCGGCGTTCGGCGGCGTGACCAATGTGACGTTCTGCGAGGCGCTTAACGCGGAGACTGGCGGCGGATTCTCCTTCGGGTGCAACATGCCGCTTCACCTCTCAAGCGTGTTCTTCGATGTTGACGTGTACGGTCACGGCAAGCCGACCGCGCGCGTGTTCCTGCCTGACGGCGTGGATCCGCGTGCGGAATGCGGCGAGCTGCCCCATGCCGAAGCCGTCAACGGGCGCGTGCTTGGCGAACCTTGGTTCAAGCACGCTGATCCTGCGCGGATCGATCCGTACATCGAGGCCGTCCACAAGGTGGCGGCGCAGGCGACGGAGCTTCTGCCGATAAATGACACCACGCCGGTCATAGGTGGCGTTGCGCTTTCCAAGCGCAAGAAATAGCAGGTGCGCAAGATGGGCACAACGCGACGCTCGTTCATAGCCCGCACGGCGGCCATGGCGGCGCTGGGTGGGCTGCACGCCGCCGAGGGCGGCGGTACGGCTTCATCGGTCGCCCGCTCGCCGTCGCCTGTCGAGCTGCCGGAGGATCCATCGCCAGGCGAGACCGCCAGTCTCGCCCAGCGATGGGGGTTCTGGCTTGATGCTCCTGAGGGCTACGCATTCAAGAAGGAGGTTCGCCTCGTAAAGCGGTATTCCTACTCTGACTGCGACGCCGAGCTGTACCTCCAGAAGAACGGGCCGGAACAGTGGCACTGGCAGCGTGTGCTCAAGGTGTTCCCGAAGAAGATAACCAAGCCGCTCGCCGCAGTGGGAATCCCTTTCTACTACGTGGAGGCTATGCTCGGCCATGAGCTTGACGACGAATCCGCCGTGCTGGAGCATTTCGTGGAGGTCGCGCAGGCAAGGCAGCTGGCGCGGCGCGGCTACATGGCGATCACATGCGATCTTAGCCATCAGAACTACGTGAAGTACGACGTGCCGCGTTCCCGCATCCACTGGGAGCGCTTCCGTGACATGTCGATGAAGCTTGCCGAAGACTGGCCGATGTGGAACGCCCATGCCCACCGCGTGTACGTGACGCGACTGATGCTTGACCTGCTGGATGACGATCCGCGCGTTGACAGGTCCCGCATCGGCATAACCGGCCATTCTCTGGGCGGGCAGACGTGCTATTACGCCGGATGCCTCGACCCGCGGGTCAAGGCGATAATGGCGAGCGATTTCGCTTTCAGCTTCGACCAGTCCTGCTGGGACATTCTGCACTACTGGGGCGGAAAGCTGGCGACGGTGCGCGCCTGCGGGCTGGAGAACTATTCTCTCCTCACCCTTTCCGGCGCAAAACCGTTCTGCCTGCTATCCGGATTCTACGATGACGAGCGCAGCTACTACGACATGGTAAAGGCGAAAGGTTACAGGAGCCATCCGCAGGACTTGCTGTTCATAAACCACGCAGTCGGCCACCGCCCGCCGCAGTGGGCTCTCGAGGCCGGATATGCGTTTCTCGACGAACGGCTTGGCGTGAAGCCGGAGGTGCGTCTATGGACATGAAGAGCGCAAGGGCCGCCATTTTCTCGCGGATAGAGCGCGAAATACTGCCGGACGCAGAAAAGCGCATAAAGGCGCTGCAGCCGTTTTCGGTGGAGGGGATCCCGTTCGGCTCCAAGCCTACCGCCAAGGCTTTCGGCCCCGATGGCGATTTGCGGTTTGACATCGGGCTCTGGGACGGAACGCGCTTTGTTCCGTTCGAGAAGCCGGTTCAGTTCCCACTGGATTCGTCTATCCTTGGATTGGTTTATCCGAAGGAGCTTGGAACCAACCTTCGCAACGTTTATGCTCACTACACTCCGGTGACGCGCAGGCTCGACCGCGTGGAGGTGCACGACTACTTCTACACCTCGCGCACCGACGACAAGACCGTGCGCGAAAAGGCGCTTGGCCTGCTTGCGGCAGCGGTGGCGCGCCGATATCCGGCAGGGCGCGTGACCACAGGCGTGCGCTACACGCGTTACGCCGAGCAGTATCTGGTGATCACGGAGATAGGCGCGCGCGAGTTCGCCGCCGCCGGTGCGGCAGAGGCCGCCGCGCTATGCGGTCGGTGACGGCGGAGTGCCGTTTGTGAGGCGATGGGCTGGGGAATCTTCCGTCGGTTAACAATCTCTTAACAGAGGTATGGTATCATGCGGTCGTTTTTTGATATAATAATGCACATTGAAAGGACTAGTCCGAAATGCTGAAAGTTGAAAACCTGAAGAAG
>CAMPAA010000100.1 GCA_946631345.1 uncultured Verrucomicrobiota bacterium | reverse complement strand
CGCTTCGGATTGGCGCGAACGTGGTCGCCACCAACGCGATGGCGCTGGCGGACGGCGCAACGCTCGTGCTGGGGAACGGCGCGCAGGCCGGCATAGTCTCGACGCCGGCGGAGGGCGCGGCCGTCGTGCGCACGGCGGGTGCCTATTCCACTCCTCAGTCCGTGCCGCTGGGCAAGCTCGCCGCTACCGCCAACGTGAAGCGGCTCGCACTTGATCCTGCGGGCATTACGCTACCGCAAGGATACCGGGCGTTCCTGAAACGTTCCGGCGACAACCTCGCCCTGCGCGTCGACAAGCTGGGCGCCGCCCTCATCATCCGCTAGTTTTGGGTTGTCATAACAGAATTTGAACGATGTGTTTCTCGACGAGAATCTGCTGCTTCAGTGCTACGGTTTCCATTCCGAAGCCAACGAAATGGCTATCGCCGACATCAAGGCGATAACACGAGGAAAAGCGGAATGAGTGACGAGGAAAATCTATTTTCGCCGGGAAGTGGAAGGTGAGCGGGGAATTTGCTATAATAAGTTTCAGCAACCGTCGTTTCGGAAACGGCGGTTGACGGAGGACGAAAGTTGAGATTCTTCGATAGAGAGGAAAAGATCGAGAAATTGCGGACGATACGCCGGAAAAGCGCGTCGGAAGCGCAGTTTACCGTGATCACGGGACGGCGGCGCATCGGAAAGACCGAACTCGTGAAGCACGCATACGGCGAGGACGACTTCGCCTATCTTTTCGTTTCACGCAAAAGCGAGACCGACCTTGTCGCGGGCTTCATCGAGGAGATGAATCGGATATGCCCCGATTCGGTTTCACCGGAAATCCGTTCGCTTGAAGGGTTCTTCAAGGAGATGTTCAAGCTTGCCAGGAACCGTCCGATCACGGTTTTCATCGATGAGTTCCAGGAGTTCAGGAAGGTGAACCCCTCCGCATTCAGCGTACTTCAGGGGTTTTGGGATCGCGAACACGGGAACGTGAAGCTCAATCTTGTTGTCTGCGGTTCAATCAACACGCTCATGCACGAAATCTTCATGAACCGCAAGGAGCCGCTTTACGGACGGCAGACGGCATTCATGCGGATCGAGCCGTTCTCCATCAGGGTGCTGAAGGATATCCTTTGCTTCCACAAGAAAAGCTACACGGCCGAAGACCTGCTTGCTCTCTGGGCCTTCACGGGCGGCGTTGCGAAGTATGTCGCGCTTCTGATGGACGCCGGGGCGACAGACCTCGACAAGATGCTCAAGGTCGCAATCGACGAGGATTCGTTCTTCCTTGAAGAGGGCAAGGTGCTGCTTGGGGACGAATTCGGCAAGGACTATTCGACGTATTTCTCCATCCTTTCGGCAATCTCGCGTGGCGTGACGACGCGCAACGAGATCGAGCAGGCCGTCGGAAGGCAAGTCGGCGGCTACCTGACGCGGTTGGAGGACGATTACCATCTCGTGTCAAAGCGCATGCCTTTTGGCGCGAAGACCACACGCCAGGTCAAGTACCAGATAGACGATCCGTTCTATCGATTCTGGTTCAGGTTCATCTTCAGATACGACTACATGGTGCAGATGAAATCCTTTGAACTGCTGCGGAAACTTGTCAGGCGCGACTATCCCGTGTTCAGCGGTCTTGCGCTGGAGCGGTACTTTCGGAAGAAGATGGCGGAAGAGGGGTTGTGGTCGCGCGTCGGCTCCTGGTGGGACCGCAGAGGCGAAAACGAGATCGACATCATCGCGGAGAGCGAACTGGATGGAAAGTGTGTCGTGTGCGAAGTGAAACGCGACAAATCACGTATCGACCTCGGCGCGCTCAAGGCGAAGTTCGCGGCGTTCGCGGATGCCGCCGGCGGCAAGTGGAAGCAAGCAAAACCCGATTTCCTCGCACTCTCGACAAAGGACATGTAACACGAGGATTTGTGGTATAATAGCAACTGCACCAAGGCAAGAAACCGAATGGGTGAAAAGGAAAAGAACGATCTCTTCTACGTCTGCTCCCTGATCGAGTACGCGGGGCGCAGGACGAAGAACCATCGCGGCGACGTGGTCGCCGCGATGGACGACGCTTTCTCATGCCACAGCCAGGGAGGATCATTTGAAATATGAAAGCTTGGGTATTTGACAGACCGGGCCACATTGAATTTCGTGATGTGGCGAAACCAATTCTTGTGGAACCTTACGGAGCCGTTCTGGAGCCGGTTCTAATAAGCCCGTGTTCTTCCGATGCGCACACTGTTTTTGGCGGTAGTACGCCTAAATTTGAGAATCATGTTCTTGGACATGAGTGCGTGGCGAGAGTCGTTGAGGTTGCGTCCGGCGTAAGAGAATTCTCGCCAGGAGAGATTGTGGCCGTCCCGGCGATTACACCTGATTGGCGTGCAGTTGCAATTCAAGAGGGTAATGATCGTCATGCGGAGGAACATTTTTCGGGACATCGGCTGGGGCGTACGAGGCCTGGGGTTTTCGCAGAGTACTTCGCAATTCCAGATTCGGATACGACCCTTGCAAAGATACCTGGTGGCGTGTCGCTAGAACAAGCGTTGATGGCGGTAGATGTGATGACTACGGGATTCACAGGCGCGGAGGCGGCAGACATAAAAACTGGTGATATTGTCTGTGTCATTGGGATCGGTCCTGTAGGATTGATGGCGATAGCTGCAGCTGTACATCTTGGAGCCGCACGAGTAATAGCTGTCGGCAGCAGACCCGTATGCGTAGAATTGGCAAAGCGATACGGGGCGACCGACGTTATAGACTATCATGGAGGGGACATTGCCGCGCAGGTACTGTCGATGACCAATGGTATCGGACCAGATTCCGTCATAATTGCAGGTGGCGGGGATGAAGTGTTTACGCAAGCCGTTGATATGGTGAGGTACGGCATCGGCGTGATCTCCAATGTGAACTATTACGGCGGAACAGGTAATCTCGGTTTCCCAAAGTTCAGTGGGGGACGAGGCATGGCCGGAAAGACAGTTCGTACCGAATTGGCGAAGGGAGGACGGGCTCGTATACAGAGAATGCTTAACATGATCCGTTATGGGAGGGTTGATCCTACGCCGTTAATCACCCATCGAATGAAAGGTCTTGAGAGTATTCCGGCAGCTTTATCGTTGATGAATGAAAAACCACGAGATCTTATCAAAACAAGTGTGGAGGTATAGGAAAATGAAAGGGAAATGTATTCTTTGTGGGGAATGGTTCGATGCCGATCCGATCTTGAAGTTGCCAAACATGCCTTCGTGTGCTCAGAACCTACCTGACAGAGAGTCCGTTAAGGACGATGTGGGAGTTGATCTGAATCTCTACTCATGCCGATATTGCGGGCTTGTCCAGTTGGACTGCGATCCTGTCCATTATTATCGTGATGTGATTAGGGCTGGTGGCGGAACAACCACCATGCGAGAGTTGCGAGATTATCAATATAAAAAGTTTATTGGAATGTGCAATCTCGCGGGGAAGAAAATTCTTGAAGTTGGATGTGGGCAAGGTGAGTTCCTTGAAATGCTTTCAGGGCATCCCGTGCGTGGCGTGGGAATCGAGAACAAGCAAGAACTTGTTGACATCGCGAAGAATAAAGGACTTAATGTGTTCCGTGACTTTGCTGGAGACAGGAACCATGTGATTTCGGGCGGTCCTTACGATGCGTTTATGCAGTTCAATTTCATTGAGCACCAGCCTGATCCAAACGGGATGGTTCAATGTGTCTATAACAATCTTGTGGATGGCGGAGTCGGGCTCGTCACGGCTCCTAGTTGGGAATATGTGCGCAATGACTGCACTTACGAGATAATGCGAGACCATATAGCGTACTATGACAAAGAATCGCTTTCCTTCCTTTTCAGGAAGAATGGATTTGAAGTTCTTGATGCCGAAATTGTCATTCGTGACACTTTGTCTTTGATAGTGAAAAAGCGTCCGTTGGTGACATCTAGCGATTTCAGGGCTAATTTTTCAGCTATTAGCCAGCAGATGAACAATTTTGTTGAAGAGCATACGACGAACGGATGTCGGTTGGCGTTTTGGGCCGCAAGTCATCAATGCTTCACGGCTGCGGCACTTCTAACGCATCCAGAGAAGGTGAATTACATTGTTGACTCTGCCAAGTTCAAGCAGGGACGATACTCTCCGGTGTCGCACATTCCAATCGTTGCGCCTGAAAAGTTAACGGAAGAGCCTGTAAATGCAATCTTGATTCTTGCTCCCGGATATACCAATGAAATTGCCAAAGTGATCCGCGATAGGTTCGGAAACGAGATGACATTGTACGCCATGCGCACCGAAAGCATTGAAAAACTTTAATGGACAAATGAGGAGGAGAATGCCATGAGATGCATTATCATGATAGTTTTGGCGATGTTAGGTCCAGCGGTTGTTGCTGCGCCTGGCTTCGTATTCGCAAAATTTAGCGGTTCCCCGTATAATGGAACAAGCGACGTCTGGACTTACAGTGGACGTATTACCGTGGAATATCCAAGTTGGTTATACACGACGACGACAGAAGAAACAACGACTTATGTGTATGGCACATATATGTATTTGAAGGGTGGCATTGTTTATGGGTTCAAGGCCGCATATGATGATTTTTCCTCAGTCAAGGTTGATAACCGTTTTGTAGTACCAAAGAATAGTGCTGAATGTAAAGGAGGAATCGGCTACATACAGTATGCAGAAGACGGATGGCATAAGGTTGAGTTACGAGCAGCAAACAATACTTTGATTGGTGGAACTTCCAGTTATTTGGATAATAGTTTCGCAAAGGGTTTCTATTATCATCGAACGGGTAGCGCATGGCGACCATTTACCATCAGAACCGATGTGGAAGAACAATTCGTGACAGCACTTCCTAACGGCTGTGCCATAAACCCTAATCCTACATGGGTTCGAAGTGGCGATCATCCTTGGGGTGTCCAGATCTTATCGTCCTTGATTCGCGATAACGATCCAACGGTTATGGACATTGCCTATAAAGTGATTAGTGGTAAAAGCACTGTTAAAGTACGAATTCTGGCCTTTGAGGACGGCGAGCGGAGTTTCGCCAAGGTGGTGCGGCCTGAGACATTTGTGGATGGTACTGCGCCAGCAAATTGGGATGCGGTGGAGGCGAATGTCGTACATACGCTTTCGTGGAAGGTGTCGAGCGACTGGGCGACGCGTCTAGCTAAGGTGAAGCTTGAGATTCTGGTGTGCGAGGACGATTTGCTACCGCTGGAACTGAGGACGATCCCGGCATCTAACCAGTACGGCAAGATGAAGATTTCGTGGAATGCAATTTCAGAGTCGCAGATTTTCGATGCGCTCTTGTGGCTATACGCCGATAAGGATCCGGGGTTGACGCTGGCGGGTGGGGTGTTGAAGAATGGAGCCACGCAGCTGGCGAGCGGGGAGGGGTTGAGCTCAATAAGAGGGGCGTATGTTAGTGGGGCTGGATATCAATACACATATCCCGCTACCGAATATATATATTCCAAGATGGGCTATCAGTTGTTAACTGGCGCGCCATTGAACTATGCCAACAGCGAAACGCGACTGGGGCTTTCGCCGAGCGGCGTAAGGCAGTATGCCTACAAGATCGTACAGGAGTGAGTGAGGTGTGCCAATGAGAGGACACCTCCGACGATGTCGGCTTTTGGTTGTCGCGGCTGCCGCGACAGCAATGTGCGCAATGGCGGATGACGTTGCGCGCGTGGTGCATGTCTACCAAGATCGGCTCGTCGGTGGGGTGCGCACGCGCCTGAGCGACGAGACGAAGGAGACGAGCGGCACCTACTTGACCCAGAGCGCGCCATCCGTCAGCGGCTACATCTTCACCCACTGGTCGATCTCAACCGCGCAGCCGATCTCCAACCGCGACCGCTTGGGCCGGGCGAAAGAAATCGCTTCATTCACGCTTTACGAGGAAACCACCCTCACGGCCAACTATCTGCCAGAAGGTGAGGATTCCGATAACGACGGCATCGCCGATGGCTGGGAAATCTATTGGTACGGCGGTCTGACGTTTTCATCAGACAGCGACACCGACAACGACGGCTTCACCTTCGCCGAGGAGCTTGCGGCGGGCCTTAATCCGCTGATGCCGGATGAGTCAATTGTGGGTGGCGTCGAATGGGCCGATGGCGCGCTTTTGCAATATAATCCCGACAACCTTCAGCCGTATGTCATTCGCTCTGAGCCGGAGGGGGCTTTGTTCGCGACAGTCAGGGACTTCCTGAAACCGGGGCAGATGATCCCGATGCCGTATTCAGGTGCGCAAGGGACGAGTTTCGCCTACTGGACGGTTGACGGTGTACGCCAGGCGGATAGGCATGGAAGGGCGCTAGATTCGCTTTCAGTGACGATGCCGAACACGGCAATTGAGATCGTTGCCGTGTTGGAGAACGACACGGCGAGGCGCAACGCCCTCTACTGGTATGGTAACGCCTCCGTTACGCAAGACAGCGACACCGACAACGACGGTTTTACCTTCGCCGAGGAGATCGCTGCGGGCACCAACCCGCTCATGCCTGACGAGTCGGTAGTGGGTGGCGTCGAATGGGCCGATGGCGCGCTCTTGCAGTACAACATTGATGACCTTAATCCGTATGTGGTGCGTTCCCAGCCGGAAGGTGCGCTCTTCGCGACGCAGCGCGACTATCTGAAGCCGGGGCAGATGATTCCGATTCCTTCGGCAAGTGGCAACTTCGCCTACTGGACGGTCGACGGCGTGCGGCAGGCCGACCGCCATGGGCGTGCCAAGGACACGCTCTCGGTGGCAATGCCGGCGAGCGCCATTGAAATCGTAGCCGTTTCCGAAAGCGATGCTGCGCGTCGCAATGCGCTCTACTGGTACGGCGACGCTTCCATTGCGCAGGATAGCGACACCGACAACGACGGCTTCACTTTTGCCGAGGAAATTGCGGCGGGCACCGATCCGCTTATGCCGGACGAGTCAATCGTGGGTGGCGTCGAATGGGCCGATGGCGCATTGCTTGAAATGAACCTTCAGGTCTATGAGCAGGTGTTGGGCGCGGTCGTGGGTGGGGCGTATTCGCAGGTGTTCACCTCGCCCGTGGCGGGCAACGCCGCGACGAGCGCGACCTTCGGCAACGGTGGCGCGGTCTGGCCGGTGGTGGCCGATGTGAATGGTGACGGCCTGTGGGATCTCATGGTATGCTGGGATGGCGGCATGAAGGTGTTTGCGAATGTCGGCGGCAAGGGGAATCCGGAGTTTGAAGAGGGAGGGTCGCAGCTTGCTGCGACCGCCAACATCGACCTTGCGATGAACTCGCCCGAGAAGCTTGCCGGGCTTTCGCTCGATGTGGCAGCGCCGGGTGATGCGCTGAGCGCCACCACCAACGGCACCGCGCTCCTGGTGAGCGATAGCGAAGGCCGCATCTGGTACTACCAGGCGGTCGCGCAGGAGCGCGACCCTCCCGCATTTGCACTCCAGCACAAGGTCTGGGGTGGATCGCATGCGGGCTTTGCCGAGGGCCTGCGGCTCGCGGCGGTTGACTGGGAGGATGATGGCGATCTCGATTGCCTGGCGGGCACGGCGGATGGCAAGCTGATGCTGCTCAGAGATCCGAAGGTGGGGCGGCCCACGAACCTGAAGGCACTCACGGGTGTGGACAATGTGCTGCTCACGTGGGATCCGAATCAGCAGAGCCGGATCAGGGGGTATCGGGTGTATCGTGATGATGCGCGGATTGCGCAGACGCCGCTACCGACGTACCGGGATCTCCCGGCGGTCGCCGAGGATGGCGCCCCTCCCGAATTTGCATACAAGGTGTCGAGCGTGAGCCGGTTCTACACGGCGGGCAACTCGACGCCAACGGAATCGGAATCGATGCCCACCGAGGCGGTGGCGGCACAGCTCGGCGGCGTGAAGTTCTTCTGGAACGACGCGGTCGCCAAGGTGGGCGAGCAGGTTGCCGTGATGCTCTCCATCGAGAACTCGATGAACTACAATGTGGCGGGCAAGACCGAGGTGGTTGCCTATGATCCGGAGTATTTGACGCCGGTGAAGGTGGTGAAAACGGGGCTCACGGAGGAGTGCGTGATAGAAGAGAGCCATCATGAGCAGGCGGGCGCAAGCCCCGCCGGCGAGTGGCAGGTCACGATCACGGGTGCGGTCGGCGGTGGAACGCCGACCCTACCGGCGGGCGGCGGGAAGTTCCTGATGTTCGTGTTCGAGGCGAAGAAGGAGGGCGTGACCACGGTCGGCGGAGAGACTGGCGCCACGGTGAGCATCGCGGCGGCCACGGCAATCGCGTCCTACCGGCTGGGCGACGTGGACGGCGACGGAGATGTGGACAAGGATGACCTAAAGCTTCTGGCCCGGTTGAAGAATGGCAACGGGCAGCACCCCACCGCCAACCAGATTAAAGCGGGCGACTTCAACGGCAACGGAAAGCTCGACAACGCTGACTATCAGGCGCTGAAGGCTCTGCTGAAAGAAAGGGGGCTGTGATGAAGATGAGGATGATGGCGCTTCTGGCGTTGGTTGTTGCGCCGGCGGCGCTGGCCTATCAGGTATCGGTGGGCACGTATGTGGCGAATGCCGGCAAGATCGTGACCGTGCCGGTTGCGCTGGACTCGGCGGCGGGGCTTTCCTACGCGAGCGCCACCATCACCTACGACCCGCAGGTGCTGGTGGTCACGAAGGCCGAGGCGGGGTCGCTCAAGGTGTTGATGGCGGAGGATTTCACGGCGGTCGATACGAACGGCACATTGACGGTCTCGATCTTCGGCTCGACCGATGCGAACGTCGCAAGCGGCTCCGGGTCGATCGCCAACGTGACGTTTGCGGTGCGCGATGGCACGGAGGGCCTTTATTCCGACTTGGCCGTGAGCAGCGTCGAGCTCGGCGAGAAGTCGGGCGTGAAGGATGTTACCGCCGGGAATCCGGTCTCGACGGTCAACGGCATGGTGCGCGTGATGGGCGAAGCCGCCGAGGTGGCGCGTCTGGAGAACGCCGAGGTCATCGTGGCCGACACGACCCTGGGCGCGTTGGCGCTCAGCGCGGGCGATGCGATCCAGGCCAGCGACGCGCAGACCGCGATCACGGTTTCCGGCGCGGTGACGGCGTCGGGCGCGATCGCCGTCAAGGCGCCGGCGAACGGCTGGGCGAGCGGCACCTACGCGCTCCTTTCCACGACGACGGCGGGGCTGACGTTCAGCCTGGAAGGCGCGGATGGCGCGACGTTCTCCGCCGAGACGGCGAATGGCGTGACCACTTACTTCGCGGCGATCTCCGTGGCTGGCGAGATTGCCGTTACATGCGCGACGGAGTCGCTGTCCGCCGGGACGAAGAACCAGATCCGGTCGCTTCTGTCCGGCCAGCTGGACGGCGTGACAGAGATCGTCGTGACGGGGCCGACGGGAAGCGTGGACGTGATCGCCGACATGGGCATCGCGCCGTCCTGCACGCGCGACGGGACGCGCCTGCTGGCAGCCTATGCGATGCCGGAGCTGCGCATCACGCAGTTCGATCCCAAGACGGGGGCGGTACGCTTCAAGGTGACGCCGGGCGCGGGCAACCAGATCGTGTCGGAAATCGCCACGGGATACATCCACGTGTTCGGCACGAGCAACCTGGGCGAGAAGATGAAGTACATCTCCCAGGTCGGCTTCAATCTCACGCCGTATCTCAAGGCGGAGACCAAGGGCGAGGGTACGCTCTACGTCACTCTTGGCACACATACCTTCCTCAAGATCAAGGTGGAGAACGTGAGCCGTAAAGAGGGCGATCGTGAATAGTTGCCAATGAAGGGTGAGATGAAATTTAACACAGAGGCACAGAGGCACAGAGACTCAGAGTTTTTGAAATCTCTGTGTCTCTGTGCCTCTGTGTTAAAAACAAAAGAGCGTATGAAAGTTGTAGCTGCAACGGTAATGATGACGTTGGCTGCGTCGGCGGTCAACGTGGACGTGGCGGTGTCGAAGCCGGGGCACGAGGTGCCCGACTCGCTGTGGGGCATCTTCCTGGAGGACATCGCGTTCTCCGTGGACGGGTGCCTCTATCCCGAACTCGTGTGGAACAGGGGCTTCGAGTTCCGTCCCGCGCCGAGCGACGACGGGTTCGAGAAGCGGGTGAAGGGTCCGACGGATTTGGGCATTCCCGGCTGGACGGCGGACTGCCGCCGCACGGGGATGGGGCGCTTCACGCTCCAGTACGCAAAGCCGCTGCGGGCGGACACGCCTGCCTATCTGCGCATCGAGGCGTTCGCGCCGTTCGCGGGCGTGCGCAACACGGGGCCGATGGGCGAGATGGACGTGAAGGGCGGCGAGCCGCTCAACCTCTCGCTCTACGCGCGCGGCGACGTGCCGCTCATCGTGCGCGTGGAGTCGGCCGAGAACAAGATCCTCTGCGAAAAGCACTTCCACCCGAAGGCGACGTGGAAGAAGTTCGCAGCCACCGTCACGCCGAAGGCGTCCGCGAAGAAGGCGCACCTCCTCATCCTCGCGGCGAAGGCGGGCACGGCGGAGATCGACTACGTGAGCCTCATGCCGG
>CAMPAA010000099.1 GCA_946631345.1 uncultured Verrucomicrobiota bacterium | reverse complement strand
CGACCACATCCGAGCGAATCCTCTACTATTCGGGCAAGAACTACAAGATCGGCGAAGTGCATGACGGCGCCGCGACGATGGACTTCATGGTCCAGGAGCAGGAGCGCGGCATCACGATCCAGTCCGCCGCCACGTGCGTTTCGTGGGGCGACTACCGCCTGTCGTTGATCGACACTCCCGGACACGTGGACTTCACGGCCGAGGTGGAGCGCTCCCTGCGCGTTCTCGACGGCGCGGTGGCCCTCTACTGCGCGGTGGGCGGCGTGCAGCCGCAGTCCGAGCAGGTGTGGCGCCAGTCCGAGAAGTACAAGGTGCCGAAGATCGCGTTCGTCAACAAGATGGACCGCGTCGGCGCGAACTTCTACAGCGTCATGGAGCAGATGAAGAACCAGCTCGGCGCGAACCCGGTTCCGGTCGTTATCCCGATCGGCGCGGCGGAGACGTTCGAGGGCGTCATCGACCTCATCAAGATGAAAGCGCTCTACTATGATATGAAGACCCTCGGCAAGACGGTCATCGAGAAGGATATCCCCGCCGAGTACATGGAGAAGGCGCAGGAGTACCGCCAGAAGATGGTTGAGAGCGCTGCCGAGCAGGACGACGCACTCATGGAGAAGTTCTTCGCGGGCGAGGAACTCTCGGATGCCGAGATCAAGGCGGCGATCCGCAAGGGCTGCATTGCCCGCACGATCACTCCGGCGTTCTGCGGCTCCGCGTTCAAGGACAAGGGCGTGCAGCAGCTGCTCGACGGCGTGTGCGACTATCTGCCGTCCCCGCTCGATGCCGGTCCGGCCATCTCTGCTGACGATCCTTCGCAGAAGCGCGAGGTCTCCGATGACGAGCCTTTCTGCGGTCTCGCGTTCAAGATCATGTCCGACAAGGCGATGGGCAAGATCACGTTCGTGCGCGTGTATTCGGGCAAGCTCAAGCTGGGCGGCGAGCTGCTGGACTCCACAATCAACCAGGAGCAGCGCATCTCGCGCCTTTTCCGCATGCACGCGAACAAGCAGGAGGCTCTGGACGAGGCGCAGGCCGGTGACATCGTGGCGTGCGTTGGCCTCACCCAGACCCGCACGGGCGATACGCTCTGCGACCCAGAGCATCCGATCACCCTTGAATCCATCGACTTCCCGGCACCCGTGATCTCGGTGGCGGTGAAGCCGCAGTCCCGCCAGGACAACGAAAAGCTCGGCGTAGCGCTCCATGCGCTTGCGATGGAAGACCCAACCTTTGTGGTGACGTTCGATCAGGAGACGAGCGAGACGATCATCGCGGGCATGGGCGAGCTTTACCTTGAGGTCATCGTGGACCGCCTGAAACGCGAGTTCAACGTCGCCTGCGACGTGGGCGCTCCGCAGGTGGCGTACCGCGAGACGATCACGGTGCCGGTGGAGAACGAGTACAAGCACGTCAAGCAATCCGGTGGCCGCGGCCAGTACGCGCATGTGTGCCTCAAGCTTGAGCCGCAGGAGCCCGGCAAGGGCTTCGAGTTCGTCAACGAGGTCAAGGGCGGCGTGATTCCCACGGAATACATCCCGGCGGTCGAGAAGGGCGTGAAGAAGGCCCTTGAGGCCGGCCCGCTCGGCGGGTTCCCTGTCGTAGACGTGAAGGCCACGGTGTACTTCGGCTCCTACCACGAAGTGGACTCGAACGAATTTGCGTTCATCGAGTGCGCGCGCCAGTGCTTCCAGAAGGGATTCCTCAAGGCGAAGCCGCAGCTTCTCGAGCCTATGATGGATGTCGAGGTTGCCGTTCCCGACCAGTACATGGGCGCGGCGAACGGCTCCATCAACCAGCGCCGCGGGCGCGTGGAGGGCATGGAGGATCGTGCTGGGGTGAAGCTCATCAAGGCGACCGTCCCGCTCGGCGAGATGTTCGGCTACTCGAACGCGATCCGCACGGTCACGCAGGGCCGCGGCACGTTCACGATGATCTTCAAGCAGTACGAGGCCGTGCCGAAGTCGATTGCCGAAGAGGTAATCGCAAAGCGCGTGAAGGAAGGCAAGGTCCGCGCCTCTGCGGAATAGCCGGTTCTTTGCTGAAACGGCAGCAGTCGGCCGCATGCACCAGACATGGCGCATGCGGCTTGTCTGTTTTTGCCAAACCTATGCAAGGTTTACGGATTCTCACGCCATACCGCTTGCGTTTCGATAGCCATGTTTACCGTAACGTGGCCAGCCAAAAAACTGCTGGAAAACCTTGACAAAAACGTCTATGCCTGGGACGGCAGCTGGTGCGGCAAGAATCAAAACACGCTCGCCAATGCATCCATAACAAATTCACCGGTCACCGCCGCCGGCGAAGCTCCGCTGCCGTTTTCGCCGGGCGGCGGACGGGAATTGTGGTATAATAGCGGCATTTTAAAAATGAAAGGATTCTGAACAGATGAAGAAGACGGTTATTATCGGCGCGCTCGCGGCGGTCGCGGGGTGCTGCACGTTCTGCGAGCCGGAGCAGGAACCCAACACGCTTTCGGAGAAGGAGAAGGCCGAAGGCTGGCAGCTCCTCTGGGACGGCAAGACGTCCGAAGGCTGGGTGGGAGTCAAGTCGAAGTGCACGGCGTTTCCGGATCACGGCTGGCAGATGCGCAAGGGCGTGCTCACGGTACTGCCCCGTTCCGGCATCTCCAACGGCAAGTGGATCGAGCTGCCGCCGGAGGACGCCAAGCTCGGTGGCGGCGGCGACATCTGCACCGTGAGGAAGTTCAGGGACTTCATGTTCAAGTTCGACTTCCGCCTCACCGACAGCGCCAACTCCGGCGTGAAGTACTTCTACGACCAGACGAAGAACAAGGGCACCTGCGAGGAATACCAGATCCTCGAGAAGGGCCACCCGGACTGGAACAAGGGCGAAGACGGCAACCGTCGCGTCGCCTCCCTCTACGACCTCATCCCCGCCAACGCCGAGAGGGTGTGCAACGGGGTCGGCGAATGGAACACCGGCATGGTGGTTTCAAAGGGGAGCCATGTGGAGCACTGGCTGAACGGCAAGAAGGTGCTCGAGTACGAGCGTGGCTCCGAGGCGTTCCGCAAGGCGGTCGCCGAATCTAAGTACGCTACGTGGGGCACAGACGGCAACAAGTGGGGCGAGCTGCCGGAAGGCCGCATTCTCCTGCAGGACCACTCCGACTCCACCGTGTCTTTCCGCAACCTCAAGATCAAGGAACTGTAAGATGAAAGTCAAGAAGAACGCAAAGTACGCAGTCGCCTGCCTGTCTTCGATGGGCCTGAGAATCACGCCCGAGAACCGCATGGCGGTGCACAACTCCAACCGTTTCCTGCTCCAGGCAACGAGCGCCGAGACGAACGTGCTGAACGTCACGTCCTCGCTCGGCCCCGAATGCCTCGTGATGACGCGCTTCGTGGCCGGAAGCCCGATGGCGGCGTTCATCAAGGCGCAGCTCCGCGCGCGCAACATCGCGTTCGTCGGGCCTGACGTGGCGCAGGGCGGGCCGTGGGGCTTCCGTCACCAGTTCAACATAGCAGATTCCGGCTTCGGCCTGCGCGCTCCGCGCGTGTGGAACGACCGCGCCGGCGAGGTCGGCCGCACGCTCGACGCCAAGGACTACGACACCGCGAAGCTCTTCGGCAAGGACGGCGTGGGCATACTCCACCTTTCCGGCCTCATCGCCGCGATGAGCCCTGAGACCACAAAGTGCTGCCTGAAGCTCGCCGCCGAAGCAAAGAAGTATGGTGTGCTCGTTTCCTTCGATCTCAACTACCGTGCAACCTTCTGGAAAGGCCGCGAGAAGGAACTCTCCGCCGCGTTCCACAAGATCGCGTCCGTGGCCGACATCCTCGTGGGCAACGAGGAGGATTTCCAGCTCTGCCTCGGCTTCAAGGGCCCTGAGGCGGGTGGCAAGGATCTCAAGAGCAAGATCGAGCGGTTCAAGGAGATGATCGTCCAGGTGACGAAGAAGTATCCGAATGCGCAGATGTACGGCACCACACTCCGCCAGGTGATTTCCGCCTCCAAGCATCTTTGGGGCGCGATCCTCTACGCGAAGGGCAAGTGGTTCGTCGAGGAGCCGCGCGAGATCGACGTGCTGGACCGCATCGGCGGCGGCGACGGCTTCACCGGCGGTCTCCTGTACGGCGTGCTGAAGGGCTGGGACGCCGAGAAGTGCCTCCAGTTCGGCTGGGCATCCGGCGTGATGGCGGCCTCGTCCCTGAATGACTACGCCGAGCCGGCCGACGAAAAGCAGGTGTGGGACGTCTACGCGGGCAACGCGCGCGTCCAGCGCTGATTGCGGCCGATGGCAAAGGAATCAGAATGAACAGATATCTCGACAGATTCATGGCGACCTTCCCCTTCGAGGGGTTGACGTACGACGACGTCACGCTTGTGACGCAGTATGCCGACTTCCTCCCGGACGACGCCTCGCTCGAAACGAAACTCACCTCCCGCCAGCGGATGAAGATACCGTTCATCTCCGCGGCGATGGATACGGTCACAGAGGCCCCCATGGCCATCGCGATGGCGCTTGCCGGCGGCATCGGCGTGATTCACAAGAACCTCGAGGAGGACGACCAGGCCAAGGAGGTCGCGAAGGTCAAGAACTACCTGAACGGCCTCATATCCAAGCCGATCTGCTTCCACGCAAGCGACGACATCTCGTTCCTGCGCGCTGAGAAGAAGGCCCATGGATACAAGTTCAACGGCTTCCCCGTGCTGGACGACGACGACCGGCTCGTCGGCATGATAACAGGGTCGGACATGCGCTTCGCGCCGCTGGACGCCGCCAAGCTCTCGGATGTGATGCAGAAGGATCCCATCACCGCGAAGCCCGGCACGTCGCTCAAGAAGGCATACGAGATCATGCGCGCCAACAAGATAGGGAAGCTGCCGCTTGTCGACAGGAGGGGGCGCGTGGTGGGGCTCTATTCGTTCACCGACGTGCAGCGTCTCGTGGAGAACCAGAACCCCACGTACAACTGCGACGATCTCTTCCGCCTGCGCGTATCGGCTTCCGTCTCCGGCGGCAAGGGCGACCTTGCGCGCATGGAGAAGCTGGCGGATGCCGGTGTGGACGTGGTTGTCGTGGATTCCGCGCACGGCCATTCCAAGGGCATCATCGAGATGACGAAGTACATCGTGAAGAACTTCCCGAAGGTCGATGTGATCGCCGGGAACATCGCCACCGGAGAGGCGGCGGTGGCTCTGGCCAAGGCCGGTGCGCATGCCGTCAAGGTGGGCATAGGCCCCGGCTCGATCTGCACCACGCGCGTGGTTTGCGGCGTCGGCATCCCGCAGCTCACGGCGGTGTACTCTGCGGCGAAGGCGCTGCGCGGCTCTGGAGTGGCGGTGATCGCCGATGGCGGAATCAAGCTCTCTGGCGACGTTCCGAAGGCTTTGGCGGCCGGCGCCGACAGCGTGATGCTGGGTTCCGTTCTCGCCGGCACCGAGGAAAGCCCGGGCGAGAAGATTTACTCCAACGGGCGGCAGTACGTGGTGTACCGCGGCATGGGCTCGATGGCCGCGCTGAAGAACGGCAAGGGTTCTCGCGCGCGCTACTTCCAGGACAACGAGTCAGAGGACGATCTCGTTCCGCAGGGCATCGAGGGTATGGTGCCCTACTCTGGGCGCGTGAAGTCCATAATGACGCAGTTCTGCGGCGGCCTTCGCGCTTCGCTCGGATATTGCGGCACGCGCACCATCGGCGAACTGCAGGAGCGCGGCAAGTTCTACCGCGTGACGGCGGCGGGCCAGCGCGAGGCACGCCCGCACGACATCACGATCACCAAGGAAGCTCCGAACTACCGCACATAGCGGTGTGTCGCAGTGGGGGGTATGGGCATGGATCGGCAGGTGATGGAAACTGATATCGTGGTGACGGGCTTCGGCCCCGCCGCAGCGGGCTTTCTGCTTACGCTTGCGCCAGAGCTGGCGAAGGTGAAGGAGGACGGCACGCCGCTGTACGAATCGGCGGCGATGCCCGGCATGCCGCTGCAGGTGATGTGCTACGAACGCGCGGACGATACGGGCTTCGGCGTTTCGGGGATCGTCACCAGGGCCGATGCGATCCGCGCCACGTTCCCTGGGGTGGATCTGGCCAAGGAGATACCCAACGCCGCCGATGTGTCCGACGAGAAGACGACATATCTCTTTGATCCGCTCGGATGCTCAAAGCGCTCGTGCGGCACAAGGTTCATCGATTCATGCTTCCGCCTCGGCGGTATCGTAATGCGGGGCGGCGAGTTCAAGGCGCGGGAGATGCCAATCACTCCGCCGTTCATGGACAAGCGCGGCGGACTGGTCCTCAACATGGGTTCGCTCATGGGCTGGGCCGCAGGCAAGGTGATGGAGACCGGCATGGCCCAGATATGGCCGGGGTCGCCTGTCGCCGCGCCTCTTTTTGACGGCGATAGCGTGGTGGGCGTGCGCATGGCCGATCAGGGGGTCGAGAAGGATGGCTCCCCGACGGACGCCTACATGCCGGGCATGGACGTGAAGGCGCGCCTCACGGTCGTGGCCGACGGCCCCGTGGGTGCTGTAGGAAGGGCGCTGGATGAAAAGTTCGGCATGCCGGAGGGCCATACGCGCTACGACTGGGGCGTGGGCATGAAGGTCGTTGTGCAGCTGCCTGATTCATGCACGCTTAAGCCTGGCACCATCATCCATACGCTCGGTTTCCCCGAACCGGAGATATTCGGATTCTTATACGTGCACCCGAACCGCACGGCGTCGATGGGTATATTTGTCGCGCCGTGGCAGGATACGCCCGTCCGCACGACCTACCGCTATCTCCAGCACTGGATGATGCACCCGTACATCTGGCGGCACATCGAGGGCGGCACGCTCGTTTCCTGGGGCGCTAAGTCGATTCAAGAGTCCGGCACGGAGGGCGAACCGTTCCTGTGCGGCGACGGCTTTGCGCGAATCGGCGAGGGTTCCGGCACGACGGATTGCCTCGCGAACAGCGGCGTGGACGAGGCATGGGCGTCAGGCGCGATGCTGGCGCGGAACGTGCTCAAGCTGCTTGCCGAGGGCAAGCCGTTCACCAAGGACAACCTCGAGGCGACATATCTCGCTGAGCGCCGCGCATCCCCGCTGAACCGGCGGCTCAAGAGGGCTACCCATGCGCGTGCCGGCTTCAACAAGTCGTTTTTCTGGGGAATGGTCGGCGAAGGGCTGTGCGGCATGACGGGCGGACTGCTCCATCTGGGCAAGGTGTTCAGGTCCGTTCCTCCTGCGGAGCGCATACCCGACCTCTACGAGGCGGTGCAGGGACGCAAATGCGACCGCGATGCGCTGGCGAAAGGCGTGGTCGAGGCGAAGAAGGCCCGCCGGCCGCTGCATGACGCCGTCATGGATGCGTGCGGCTGGCCGCCGATTCCGTTCGACGGTAAGCTGCTCATGACGCACCAGGATGCGCTTCTCATCGGCGGCAAAGTGCAGGCCGCGCCAGGATTCGCCGACCACGTGAGGTTCGCAGACAGGGATCTCTGCAGGAAATGCACGAAGCAGACGTGCGTGGAGATTTGCAGCGCGCAGGCTCTCATGCCGGCCGATGAGGACGGCGAACCGCCGAAGTTCGACCGCGAGAAGTGCGTCCACTGCGGCGGCTGCATCTGGAACTGCGCGATGCTTCAGCCCGGCACAGACCGGGCAAACGTCATCTTCGCCGCAGGTTCCGGCGGACTCCACTCTAACGAGAACTGACGTCGGCTTTTTTCAGTCTCCAACCAACAAAAGAAAGGAAGATAAAAATGGGCAACTTGGATGGGCAGATAGCTATTGTCACAGGCGCGGCGCGCGGCATCGGGCAGAAGATAGCCGTCAGGCTGGCTGCGGATGGCGCAAAGATCGCGGTGATCGACCTGAAGGCCGAATGGTGCGAGGAGACTGTCGCCGCCGTCGCCGCAGCAGGTTCAGAGGCGATTGCGCTTGGCTGCAACGTGGCCGTGTCGCAGGAGGTGGATGCGTGCGTCAAGGAGGTGATCGCGAAGTTCGGCAGGGTGGACATCATGGTAAACAACGCCGGTATCACCAAGGATGGCCTCCTTATGCGCATGAGCGACGATGACTGGGACGCCGTGCTGAACGTCAACCTGAAGGGGACGTTCCTCTTCACGCGCGCGGTTGCGCGCCCGATGATGAAGAACAAGGCGGCGGACGGTACGCAGCTTGGCGGCGCGATCATAAACCTCGCATCGGTCGTGGGCATAATGGGCAACGCCGGGCAGGCGAACTATACGGCTTCGAAGGGCGGCGTGATCGCGCTCACCAAGACGACCGCGAAGGAGCTTGGCTCGCGCAACATCCGCTGCAACGCCGTTGCGCCCGGATTCATCCAGTCGAAGATGACGGACGTGCTGCCCGACGACGTGAAGAAAGCCTACATGGACACCATTCCGCTCAAGCGTTTCGGCACGGCCGAGGACATCGCCAACTGCGTAGCGTTCCTCGTGTCTCCGGCGGCTTCCTACATCACGGGCCAGATCATCTCCGTCAACGGGGGCATGATTGGCTGAGGCCGGTTCACTTGAAGGTCGTGGGGTCGGAGTCTGGCCCGAACGGCGAGAGCTCCCGCAGGTTCTTGATGACCGGCGGGAGTTTTTCCAGCACGTAGTCGATCTCGTCCATCGTGTTGTAGCGCGACAGGGAGAAGCGCACGCTGCCATGCACGGCTATGAACGGCACGCCCATAGCGCGGATCACGTGGCTAGGGTCGAGCGAACCGGAAGCGCATGCGCTTCCGGTGGAGATGCATATGCCGAGGTCGGAGAGCCGGTAGGCGATAGCCTCCCCCTCGATGTATTCAAAGGATACGTTGAGGGTGTTAGGCAGTCGATGCGCCCTGTCGCCATTCACGCGCACGTTGGGGCAGGAGGCGAGGATTCCCGCCTCAAGCTTGTCCCTAAGCGCGCCGACCTGCTTCGCCTCGGCATCCATGTTTGCGGATGCGATGTCGCAGGCCTTTGCGAGGCCGACTATGTACGGCACGTTCTCGGTGCCCGCGCGACGCCCGTTTTCCTGGTGTCCGCCGAGCATGAACGGCTTGAACTTTGTCCCCTTGCGCACGTATAGTATGCCGATGCCCTTGGGCGCGTGGAACTTGTGGCCGGAGATGGACAGCATGTCAACTGGAACGGCCTGCACGTCGATCGGCACCTTGCCGGCGACCTGAACGGCGTCAGTATGCATAGTTGCGCCGGCTTCCTTGGCGATTTCGGCGATTTCCCTGATCGGGAATATCGTGCCCGTCTCATTGTTTGCCCACATCACTGAGACAAGCGCGTTCTTCGTGCCCTTTAGCTCGGCGCGCAGCTGGTCGAGGTCGATCTGGCCCACGCTGTTGACCGGCAGTTCGATTTCGGTGAATCCTTGTGCCTTGAGCCGACGGGCGGACTGCAGGATGGCAGGGTGCTCCACTGCGGTCGTGACCATCTTCATGTCTCTTCCATACCAGTCGGCCACGCCGCGCAGGGCCGTGTTGTCCGATTCGGTGGCGCATGATGTGAAGATCACCTCTTCGGGCGAGCAGTTGAGGAAAGCAGCCACGCGCTCGCGGGCGTCCGCCAGATGCTTTGCCACTCCGCCGCCGAATGCGTGCATCGAAGATGGATTGCCGTACAGTTCCCCGAAGAACGGGAACATCGCCTCGCGCACTTCGTCCGCCGTGCGCGTGGTCGCGTTATTGTCGAGATATACAGCTTTCATAAAAACGCGTATTATACCACATTCCCGCCGCCACTGCCGATGCGTCCGCCACGCTCCATGCCATTTCGTGGCGTTGGCAGACCGTGGGTGAAAGCATTGCTGCTTTTATGGTATAATCCGGCGCATGAAGATTCTATGCGTCATCGACTTGATGCCGTTCCTTTACAGGGGGCACTTCGTGTTCCTGAACAGGCCGCGCATCACATACTCCGGGCTGAACACTTCGGCGCTACTCGGGTTCGTCAACGGCGTGATGGCACTGCTCAAGGAGCTGTCGCCAACACACGTTGTGCTGGCAATGGATCCCGACGGCAAGACATTCCGCCACGAGGCGTACCCGGAATACAAGGCGCGCCGGGAGAAGATGCCAGAGGACCTCGCGCGGAACATCCCGTATTCCTTCGAGGTCGCGGAGGCGCTTAAGATACCGGTTCTGCGCAAGGAGGGCTACGAGGCCGACGACATAATCGGCACGCTCGCCGCGCGGGCGGAGGCGGACGGGTTCGACGCCGTGTACGTGGTCACGCCGGACAAGGACGCTGCCCAGCTCGTGACCGGTAAGGTGAAGCTGTTCCGCCCTGGCCGCGGCGCCGCTCCGTCGGAAATCTACGGCGTTGAGCAGGTCAAGGAGCATTGGCACCTTTCCGATCCGCGGCAGATGATAGACTACCTCGCGCTGGCAGGCGATGCGGCGGACAACATACCCGGCGTGAAGGGGGTTGGCGAGAAATCGGCGGCGGCTCTCCTTGGGCAGTGGGGAACCCTCGAGAACATACTGGCCCACATCGGCGACGTCCAGGGAAAGGCCAAGGAGAAGCTGGCGGCCAGCGTTGAGGACGCGAAGCTCTCGAAGTTCCTCACAACCATCCGCACGGACGTGCCGCTTGACTTTGACTGGGATTTCTGCCGCCTGTCGCCGCCCGACACGGAGCACCTGAAGGCGGTATGCATCAAGTACGAGCTCTACAACCTCGCCAAGCGTTTCGGCATCTTCCTCTCACCAA
>CAMPAA010000098.1 GCA_946631345.1 uncultured Verrucomicrobiota bacterium | reverse complement strand
GAATGACGGCGAGACGGTGAAGCTGCTGAAGGATATCGTTGTGACTGCGCAAATCGTCATTCCCAAGAGTTTGACGCTCGACGGCAATGGCCATACGATCGCCACTACCGCAGAATGGGCTGTCAATGTGAATAATGTCGATGATGGCGAGGTCACCATTACGAACCTGACAATCACGGCCGGCAGCGGGACTAAGCGGTTTGTCAATGTCCAGGAGTCGGCTAACCTCAAGCTCAACCTTGCCGGCTGCACGATGACCGGCTGCACCTACTATGCGGTCAACGTACGTGGCAGCAACAGCAACCTCGCGCTGAACATAACCGACTGCAATATCTCTGGTTGGTGCGCGTTGAACATCTGGGGTGCAGGTGGTACAGTTAATGTTTCCGGCGGAACGTTGGGCGGCGTAAACAGCTACTCTTACGCCCCTGGTCCCAGCGGCAACGACTTCGGCGTGATCGTACTCAATGAGAGCACCGCTCCATATGAGGTTACAATTGCAGGCACGACTTTAAGTGCGGCAAGCGTTGCGGATTCGCAGAACAGAAAGAATCGCGAGGATATCGTGCTGTTCAATTCCAACGCCGCAAAGTATACGGTTCGCCTTGATGGTTGCACGATTGAAAGATCCGACGATCCCTCCATTCAGGGATTGTTTAAAGAGGAGGACGGCACGTCGGACAACTTGCTGTATGTGAGGAACACGACGGATGCGGCGACTTCCGCGATTTCGGTCCTGCCGGACGGCTACGCCTACGCGAACGCCGATTCGGAAGGCTGGCGGCTCGTCATCAAGCCTGTTGTGGCTGTGATTGCCGCCGACGGCGTGACCACGAACGGCGTGTACGCGACGCTCGCCGACGCGTTTGCCGCCGCACGGACCGATGAGACGATTGAGTTGCTCGTGGACTTGACCGAGAACTTCAGCTATACGGAATGGGCGAGCTTGCGGAACAAGTCGCTGGCCCTGGCCGGAAATCACACGTTGACGTCGACAAGCGAGTGGTTCGGCTACTACTTTGGCGATTATGATTCGGGCAACCGTCCCGAAACGGATCGGCTGGCAATCACCAATGTGACGTTCGCAAAGAGCGGCGGCAACTACACGCTCGTGTTTGACGGCGTCGCGGCATCGCTGAACGGCGTGACGGTCAACGGATCCGCCAACACCGCGCTCTCCTACGCGAATGGCGCGACGGGCGTTCTGGAGAACGTGACGGTGGCCAACACCGGATCGCATTCCGCGACGTGGAGGAATGCGGCGATATCCCTCCAGAGCATTGCCGGCGGTGCCGCGCAGTTGCTCGTCAAGAGCGGCTCCTACACTTCTGAGAACGGTTATGCCGCGTACATCTTCTCGTCCGGCGGCATCCTGACCATCGACGGCGGCGATTTCGTCGGCAAGTTCTGCGCCAACATCGACCGCAACAGCTACCACAACGACTACAACCAGTCGTGGATCTACATCAACGGCGGCAAGTTCAAGGACGTCGCCTTCGAGACTGCGGGCGACAACGCCTATTGCGGCTATGTGATCTCCGGCGGCGTGTTCAGCGAAGCGCCTGCCGCCAAGTACCTCGCCCCTGGCTACATCGTGGTCGCCAACACCGATGCAGAGACTAAGGATGCATATCCTTACACCGTCACCGGCGACATCGTATATCCGGTCGACAGCGAAACTGCGGGCGTGCCGGTGCCGGTCGCGTGGATCAAGGACAACACCAAGCTGATCACGGATGGCGCTCCGATCAATGTGGATGCCGTGATCGAAGGCCTTGACCAGAACGGCGCGAACGGCGTGCCGCTGTGGCAGAGCTACGTGCTCGGCTTCAACCCGACGGTTGCCACGAGCAAGCTGGTCGTGGGCGCATCGGCGCCGGTTGCGACAGCCACCGGCTACGAGGTCACGGTCAAGGGCCTCAACGTGAACATCCCGTCCACGCTCGACTCCGGCACCAAGGTTGCGTTCCGCCTGGAGGAGGCGACGCCCGCCGGTGCGGCCGAGGGCGTGTGGACGGCGCGCAGCGAGCCGGTCGCGGTCGTCGAGGGCCAGCCGCAGGCTACGGTGAAGATCGATGCCGTCGCGGGCAAGCTGCTCCGCATCGTAGCCGACATCGTGACGGTTGCGAAATAAGGGAGTGCGAGCGGGGTTCGGGGGCGCGGTCCCCGTCCCCCTTGCCAACGGAAGGTTTAACAAGGAGAAAATGGAAATGAAGAAGATTCTGATGATGATGCTGGCGGCCGCGACATGCGCGACCCTCCAGGCCGGGCAGGACAACCTGCTGCTGAAGTTCTCTACGCCCGGGCCGGACACCTATGCGGACGGCAAGACGCCCGTGGAGGACGGCGAGTGCTACGCGCTCGTGTGGGTGAAGAAGGGCGCGACGTTCGCCGGATTCTCGGCGGATGGCTCGGTGGTTGATGCCGACAGCAACGCCGTAATCTGCATAGTGCCGTTCGCGGAGGGCGGGCGCTGCCCGCTTACGACCGTAGAGATCGACCGCGTGCTGGCGGATGCCTACGCCGGCTCAGGATCCTTCGAGCTGCACGTGCTCGACACGCGCGACGCGGAAGGCAAGCCGAAGGGCGAAGCCTCGCTTGGCGTGAACGCCTCCGGCGCGGCGCAGGCCTTCAGCCTTGCGGTAGATTCCACGGGCAAGGTGGTGCAGGATCAGACGGTCGCAGGCAAGAAGGCGACGCTTGCGGCCACGGCCACCGCGCTTCCGCCGTCCATCCCCCAGCCGAAGATCACCAACATCAAGGTGGAGAACGGCGTCGTTACGCTTACGGTCAAGGGCACTTCGAGCCTGCTCAGGTACGGCGTCAAGTCGGGCGACACGCCGAACGACCTCGCGCCTCTTCCGCTGACCGCCGGCGTTGCCGACGGCGACGACTTCGGCGAGATCGAGATCAAGGTTCCCGTGGAGAAGGGCGGCAGGTTCTTCAAGATCGGCCGCGCGGGTCTGGAGTGAGGTTAAATGGTTAAAGGTTAAAAGGTTAAAGGTTGAATTGACTAACGACTAACTGATGGCTGCAAACTGACGACCAACGACTTTAAGGAGAAATGAAGATGAAGAAGATTCTGACAACAATCCTGGCTATGGCCCTCGGCGTCACCGCATGGGGCGTCACGCCTCCCACGGCTTCTATCGTTGTGATGAGTGCCGCCGAAATGGAGGAGGCGATGTCTGGCGCTGGGGAATTGCTTTCTAACATCCCTGTGTACGGGCTGTATTCATCCGGTGACGGCTATACCATCAATTCGCAGATCGGCAATTCAGCCGCTTCTGAAGCCTATATCTTCCAGCCGTCCGAGGGCAGCACCAGCGATGAGATAATGACCACCTACGGCGACTGGCTCTGCGACTATGTCGTCAGCTTCGATCAGGGCGTGGACAAGAGTTCCGTGATTCTGGCTGGCTACTACGGCGGCGTGACGATGTCGTTCCCGATACCGAAGAACTTTGCCGGAAACAATGCGGACGAGATGTTCCTTCTGGATTCCGTCCTGCCTGGCTTGTGCACTTACAACTTCATCGTCGGCAATGTCGGTTCGTTCATCTGCACGGCGCTCAACGTCTCGAAGGAGAATATCGGCAAGAAGATCACCGTTTCCCTCGTGATATGGCCGTCGAACGGCGACAAGGTGAAGGATCGCCATGTCGTCGCGACGATCGAATATCCTTTCACCGCAGAAAACCTTACGTCGCTCTACCTCGACTTCAACGGGCTTAAGGTTCCGTACCAGTATGTCTCTACGGGATTTGAGCAGCTGGGGCGCGTGCTTGACGACGAGTGCACCGTCGCCCAGCAGACGGTATCCGGTCCCCATTTCGGGCCGAGCTACACGATCGACATAAAGGAGCCCGATGCCGAGGGCGCGGTGGAGGTTGATGTCAACCTCGATGCGTCGACTCCGGCAACCGTCGCAACCGTGAAGGTAACGACCGACGCCACCACAACCATCGCCAGCATCGACGTGCAGAAGACGGTCGATGCGGCCGTCAAGGCGGCGGCGGGTTCGTTCGAGCTTGACCCGAGCGCCGAGAACACCATTGCGGTGACTGTCCGGGCTGACGGCACAACTGGCGCGAGCGCTATCACCTATGACGTCACGCCAATCGCCATCGTGAACGGCGACACGGCAAATCCCGTCGAGCTCTCCAACGCCGACCTTTCGGATAACGCATCCTTCGTGTTCGACCTCGATGTGACGGGAGTGGCCGCTGTCGGTGAATGGGTAAAGGTGGTGCATGTGAGCGATGATCCAGCCACGTATCCTAACGAAACCTACACCGTGGCTGCAAAGGCTGGCGGCAACGGTGCGGTGGTGCGCATCACAACATCGCATTTCAGTACGTTCACGCTTTCCGCGCTCACCTCCTCCGAAGAGGATCAGGCTCTTCTCCCCAGCGTGACGAACACGATTGTTTCGGCGAACTGCTTCGGCGCGATTTCGATAACAGACAGCGCGGCGGCGACGGCGTTCGTGGCGGTGCCGTTCGGGGCGTTCGGCACTTCCGATGCGCCGATCGCGGCGGCGGATGTTGTCCAGGCCGCCTCCCTCAGCGAGGGCGACAAGATGTACGTGTGGAACGGCGCGGCGGGTGCCGAGCAGAAGTACGAGGTGTACAAGGTCGATGCCAACGGCACATGGGTCGTGGACGACAAGAAGGTGACCGTCGCAGCCAACGGCACGGTGACGGTCGGCAGCGAATCGCCGGATTCGGTCACGGTGCCCACCGGCACGGGCGTGTTCATCGAGCGCAAGGATGCCACCAAGCCGATCTTCGTGTACGGCCAGGTGCTTACCAACACGGTCGCCGAGACCACCTTCGCGAGCGGCCTTACGCTCGTCTCGCCGCCCTCGACTAACGCCATGGCGTCCGTCGACCTCAATGCGCTCAAATGGACTGGAGTAGGCGACATCGAGACCAAGACGACGACATCCGGCATGGTGATCGTCAAGAGCTACGCAAATGCCGACTTCATCTACTACCGCAATGCCGCGAACGCGATCGTGCGCTACTACCACTGCAACGGCAAGTGGGGCACCGTGGTCGGCACGTGGAAGGAGGCCGAGGCCGTGATCCCCGCAGGCACGGCGTTCTGGTACAGCAAGAACGGCGCGGGCGAGACGAAGGTCACGTGGTGACAGGGCATTTCAAGTTAAGGAGAAAAAGAAAATGAAGAAGATCATGGCTGTGATTGCCGTTGCCGCGACTGCGTTTGCGGCGCAGGCCGATACGAGTTCCGATGTGCTTATGTGGTACCTCGACATGGGCGACGCAAAACCGGAGACCGGCGTGCAGGGCCAGACGTTCGACACGCTCAACTTCTACCTTCGCGCGAAGGATGACGGAAGCACGATCGGCCTCAACCAGTTCACCTACGTGAACCCCGACCAGATCGGCACCGGTCAGGGCGCAGGCACCGCAGCCGGCATAGCCGCCGGCGGCAGCACGTTCGCCGGTGTGTACCATACCGACCTGTCCGGGGTGGGGAATATCGACTGGACCAGGTATGAGTTCATGATGACCCTCTACGCCGGCGGAAACCTTGTAGCGTTCTCCGAGAACCATTTCCACCAGCTCAACGAGGGCGTCACCCTGAGCACGCTCTCCGCCGAAGCGGCGCTCTACGCCCGTCCCGGCGGAAGCGACCTCAATCCGAGCGCGCTTGCCACCACCGCCACGCCATACAACTTCGGCCCGCACACGGTGCCTGAGCCGACTGGTGGCCTGCTGATGCTGGTTGGTGGTGCGCTACTTGCCCTGCGCCGCAAGCGGGTCGTTATGTGAGACGCCGCTGGAGGATATTGCTTGGGCGATGGTTTACGGCGGCGCTTGCAGGCGTTGCCGTTGCCTTGATATCCTGGCTATGGCGGTACGAGTGGCTTCCGCCCGAGCTGTGGGAGGATGTGGCCGTAGCCGCCGGGCTGCGCCCGCCGGCGGCACCGTTCCCGCTTCTGTGGCACATGCTCGTGGATCGTGTGTTCGACTGGTGCGGGCCTGTTCGCACGGTGCGTTACCTTCTGCTTGGCGGCCACGTGGCGCTTGGCATGGCCTCCGCCCTTGTTTTCCAGATACTCGGAGAGACGCTGCCATCGGTGATGTACAAGGCGGCGCGAAGGGCCCGCTGGAGCCGCTGGGTCACGCGGCTCGTGATGTTCCAGGGGGTGCTGCTCTTCGCGTGCGCCGATCCAGTGTGGGAGGCTGGGCAGGCGTTCGGCCCGACGATAATGCAGCTGAACATTGTCTTGCTCGCGCTGTACATATTCCTGCGCCACAGCGTCCGCGCGAACAGCATAGGTATCATGTACTGGACCATGTTCCTGCTCGGCCTGCTGAGCGCGGATACCCCGTTGGGCATGGCGCTGGCGGCAGGATGCCTCTTGTTCTGCTACTACAAGGCGAACTCTAACGCGGATGTGCGGGTCAATCCGCTGGGCGACCCGTTCGTGCGCGTGGTTGTGATGCGGAGGATGACGGCCATAGCGATGGCGGGATGGATCGCGGCGATAGCCGCGAACACCGCCTACTTCCTGTACCGGGACGGTCTGGCCGCGCACGACTGGACGGGGTTCGAGTTCGCGCTGAACTACCTCTACAACTACGTGAAGGTGCTGCGCGGGGCGGCGCAGCCCGCCGGATGGATACTCGCTGTGGTAGTGGTGGTCACGCCGCTGATCCTTTCCCTCGCATATGTGAAGACCGCCACGGACGACGACCGCTTCCTGCCGTACTGGCACGGCGTGCTGTACGCAATCATGGGCGTAATCACGTTTCTCCAGGTGGCGGGATGGAGATCCTTCTGGTTCTGGACGTGGACAGGCGATGCCGGGCTGGCCGTAGGTTCCGGCCTCCTGCGCTGCATATTCACCTCGATATGCGCCCAGACCGCCACCTATGCGCTCTGCGTGCTTGCCGTGGAGATATATTTCCGCAACTACTTCCGCATCGCCGGGATAAGGTTCCAGGATTCGGTCGAGGAAACGAGGCTTGGGGCGGGAATGGCGGTTTCGTTCCGCAGGATAAGCAGGGTGGGCCGCAGGATCGTCCTTTACGAGCCGCTGATATTCCTCGCGCTGCTGCTTCCGTGGCGCGTCCAGTCTGAGACGCGCGAGGTCATGAGCGTGCTGCACGCCAGCGCCTGGCAGGCGGCCATGGAATGTCGCGACGCGCGATACCTCTTCACCGACGGCGCTCTCGACGCCGCCGTGGAGCTCTGCGCGCTGGAGCAGGGCATGAACCTGCGCACCATCTCCCTGATGTCCGGCTCAAGTCCGCGCGAAAGGTACATCCGTACGCGCGCCGCCGAGGACAAGGAGGACCGCGAGATGCTCATAATGAGCGCGGTGGACACCCTGCGCACATGGATTCGCCTGAAGCCGCAGCGCATAAAGGACATCGCGCTCCAGATCGGCTTCGAGCTTTGGGGACGTGGCCGCAAGCCGCCGCCCTGCGGAGGCCTGGTGGCGCGCCCGGCAGGGTTCCCGGAGGGGTTCGCGTCGGCGGGGACCGATGCCGCGCATGCGCTCCTCGACAGGCTGCTGGCGATCTACAAGAAGGACGAGAAGCTCGCCAACATATCGCCGAAGCTGAGGGAGATGCTTTCGTACCTGCAGTGGCGGCTTGCGCGAATCTGCCGCGTGCGGGCGGACGCCCTTGACATGCAGCGCAAGACAGACGAATCGCTCAGCGAAAGCAAGCTCGCCGACGAGCTGGACGCCCACAACACCGTGTTCATGAAGATGCGCCAGCAGATGGAGATTGTCGGGCAGGGAAGCATGAGGCTCACTCCGCGCGAAGGCCTCAAGCTCGGACTGGACCGCGCCGACTTCCAGATGGCAGAGGTGTTCGCCCGCCAGGTACTGATATCCGATCCGAACGACGTTGCGGCGAACTTCGTTGTGGGCATGAACTATTTCGCGGCGGAGCAGTATGGGCGCGCGGAGGTGTACCTGAAGAAATGCCTCGGCAGGCAGTCGAAGGATTCGGCCATACTGAACAACCTTGCCGTCGCGCTAATGCGCCAGGACAAGCTGGACGAGGCGGAGGAATATGCGCGCAAGGCCGTTGAGCTGCGTCCAGATGCGCCGGAGGCGAAGCGCACGCTTGAGAATGTGCAGAAGCAGAAGAAAGACCTTGAGGAGGAGCGCAGGCGCAACAGGCTCATGGGGCTGTGATGGATGCGGCGAAAAGGAAGGAAGAGATGGATTTGAATGAAACGGTAGGTGGAAAATGGATGAAAAGAACGGACTTGAGGCGTATACCTTCCGAGACTACAGGGCCGACTGGCTTCGCGGCGCGCTGGAGATGCCTCGCTCGGAGAGGGAATCCGTGGGGAGGACGTTCCATTTCGTGGCAGCAGTGGCCGGAGTGCTTGCCGCGCTCTGCCTGGTATTGCTTGTGGTTTCGGCTGTCGGTTTGGCATGGCTGGAGTCCATGCAGGACCAACCCCGTGCAGTGCGGGTCTTGAACGTTTCCGGCGAAGTAGAAACTATACTTATGCTATCTAAATGAGGTGAGCAAATGAGCATGTTTCGTGACTATTATGGCGTGTCGAATGGCAAATCTGGCGTTATCGCACTGCTTGTCGTCATTGCGGTCGTCATGATGGTGCTTATCGGTCTTCTTGTGGCTATGTATTGAGAGGTTTGAAGGTTTAAGTCGTTAGTCGATAGCAACTCTCAAACTCTCAAACTTTCAAACTTTCAACCTTCAACCTTTAACCTTAAACGAAACAACTTTAAACAAATAGAGTGATTTCAGCCGCAAAGTGTGCCATGGCACAAAGGCTTTCTTCGCCGCCCCCTGCGCAGCGGATTCATCCGACCCAAATGCGCTACTTGGCGGCCTTCTTCTTATCTTCAAGGTACCAGTCTGGGTAGCGACCAATGACCTTCTTTATGCGCCGGGCAAGCATCATTTTCCTCCACCACGGAAGCGTGGCGCAGTACTTCGCTGCGACGCTGTCATCCCAAAGGACAATATATCCAATGTTTTCGTTGCATAGCGACATGCAGTTACATGCACAGTTGTGCCAGAACAGGTCGTTCTCATAGCCTGTAAATGTCCGTAATTCAATGTCTTTGTCCAGAGCTTGAGTCTGCATCGACTTGCAGAAATCTCTTTCCCTCATCAGACTTTCCGTCTCAGAGAACCACAGCCCAATAATGTATGGCCAATGTTCAGGCTTGTCAGCGAGAGATTCGACTGCCGCCTCTCGGAATGCATGGAACCGACAATGGCTGCTTTCGCGGTCATGCATATTGGCTCCATAGAATGAGGCCTTGGACATTGCCTCCATGACCACATGCATCTTTTGAAGCGCTTCGCTGCGATTTGTCAGTGAAACTATTTTCCCAACCAGCTCCTTGCCGCATGAGGCCTCACATCTCCCCCTGCAAACTTCATCTATGGTCTTGCCTATTTCATCCCCATATGGACGTACATCATTTTCCGCATGTCCGTGCAGATGGCATATTGCAATGGCAATGCATATGCTCATCACTGTGCAAACAGCAATAAGTAAAATCCTCTTCATTGACAGCCCTCCTGTATCACAATCCCATCAAGCGCGACTTCATTGTAGATGTCTCTCGAAACCCAATGCCCAAGTTTCATCAAAAACACCATGCCAGTTGAATTGATGACGATCGTGCTTGTGACATCAGTTGCAAATTCTTTTGTCGGTGTTGTTCCGACAACTGGTGAAGTGCCATTTTCTGTTAGCGCATGCCACCCAAAGGGTATGTTCCAAATTAAGGTCCCTTGGGACCAAGGCGGAGGGCACGCACCACACGTTGCCCTATCCCTTGCCACAAGATTATTTCCTTTTACGCGGACCCACCTTCCCGCTCCATTTGAATATGTGTGAGACCAAATGTTGCTCATGGATGGATTGCTGTAGTATCCAGAATGGAAGCCGTTTTCACATGGCACCTCTTCTATGGCTATCTTGCTGAACGACACGGTGAACGGTGCGACATACTGATCCATGTACATGCCGACATGGCCGGCGGTGCCCACAGGCAGATTGGTCGCAATGGCCGTCACGTTGGATGCCACTATTGCCTGCGGTTCAATGATGTCCAGCTGGACCGGCAGCTCGACTCCACGCAGGGATGCGACCAGTCTTTCGGTTCCGCCGATCGGCGGGCACACAAGGATGTCGTATTGCCCGCCCTGGATGTCGCCATCGCCTTCGGTTCTCCATGTGACGTTCGCCGAAGCTGGGCTGTGCTGCAGCACAACCCGTTCGCACACACCGTATTCATGCCGCTGCCAGCATTGGTTCTGAGGGGCCGTGTCCTGAGCCTTGACCTTCACCTCCACGACAGTTGCGTTGGCGGTTGCGTCAAGGGAATGCATCGTCGCGAAGTCCGTGAACGTCACCGTCGCCGAGGCGGCGTATTGGCCGGCGCTCGCCGCCACGCCCTCGTAGTTGGCCTCCCACTCCACCCTGCACTGCGGCCCCACGAACCCTGGCAGGTCGCCGGCCCCGCCACATCTTGCGAGATCGCCGGACTCGTTCAGCGACAGCATGCATCCGTTCGGGCCGCCGTAGGCGGTGACGGTGAGCTTCGTGGTCGTGGACCGCCGCGCCGCGAACACGCCTGGCGAGGATTCGTGCCTGTCCTCGAAGATCACCACGGGCTTCTCGAACGACACGC
>CAMPAA010000097.1 GCA_946631345.1 uncultured Verrucomicrobiota bacterium | reverse complement strand
GCAGCGGCCGCTTTATCAAAGCGGCCCTACCATTTCAAAGCAACGATAGTTTTTCCATGCGCCGCGCGATGTTGGCGAAGTTGAAGTAGCCTGCGCTTTTGCCGTTGGGCAGGTCGGGTCCGGAATATATTACGGATTGACTTGCGACATCGTCAATCCCATTCGACAGCCGATCCATGTTTTTCGTGAAGTCGGCGGAATAGCTTGCAGATGCCTTTATCTCGAAAAGATGAAGCTTTCGTCCTTGCTCCGCGACAAGATCGACTTCCGTGCCGCTTCTGTCGCGTATGAAATACAGATCGGGCGGAAGTCCTCTGTTCAGCTTTGCCTTGAAGGCCTCCATCACGACCATGTTCTCGAAGATTGCACCAAAAAGCGGATCGCGGACAATCTGCGCCTGTTCGCGGATTCCCAGAAGGTGGGTCAGCAGTCCGACATCGGTGAAGTATATCTTTGGCGCCTTCACGAAGCGCTTGCCGAAGTTCCTGTAGTAGCACGGAAGCACTGTTATTATGAAACACGCTTCGAGAATGGATATCCAGTTCTTGATGGTGGGCATGCTTACACCAATGTCATTCGCGATGGATTGGCAGTTGACGAGCTGTCCGACGCGTCCGGCGAGAATTCGGAGAAAGATGTCGAATTCGCGATGGTTCTTTATGTTGGCGATCTGGTTTACGTCCCGTTCGACGTAAGTGGCGAGATAGTTCTCATATACGTCAAATGGCGTCAGCCTTTCGTTGTAGAGCCTTGGCATGAAACCATTGTGCATATACGCTTCCCGCGTTTGGACTACATCCGCTTCAGTGAGTTCGTCCATGGAAAACGGAAGCAGTGTTGCGATGGCGACGCGTCCGGCGAGAGACTGTGAGATTCCGTCTTTGAGACTCGGCTGTTGGGAGCCTGTGAGCACGAACATTCCCTTTTTTCGTGGCATTTCATCGACTGCGACCTGTATGCGGCTGAGAAGTTCGGGCATCCGCTGCACTTCATCGAGAATCAGCGGGGCGGGGTGATTTCGAAAGAACGACGCGCCGTCCGCAATTGCTTCGCGCATTGTGTCGGGGTTCTCAAGGTTGAGATACTCGTAGTCGGGGAACACGGCGCGTGCAAGCGTCGTCTTGCCAGACTGTCTCGGCCCGGTTATGGACACTACCGGAAATCGCGCCGCAATCCTCGCGATGTAGTCCGCAGCCTTTCGTTTTATCATAACGCTTATCCTTTCTCTTTTCGGGGTGCATTGTACCACAAGCCGTCGGCTGATTCAAGATGCCACTTTAAAATAGCCAGCAACGTCTTGGTGTCGCTTGAAATCGTGCGGGGACTCTGAAGAGGGGGAATTATGAGCCAATGCCGATGACGTGGGTGGTTCAAGGCATGGGCGGAGAGGCGGCGTGAAGCGGCTGAAGGCGACCGCCCCTGCGGGGGCGGGCGATTTCCCGTACGGGGGTCGGGGTCTTCCCCAACGAGGGGTTTGACCTTCCCCAACGAGGGGTTTCGCCTCCCCCAACGGAACTAAGCATCTTCCCTGCGCGGGTGCGTGGGGGGAGTTGAAAGGTTCAAACTTTCAAACCTCAAAGCGGTCCTACCATTGATGCCGGCAAGGTACAAGGTATGATATAATTAGGGCAAAGGGGATATAGCAGCATGGCGACAGCAACGGAAAGAATGAAACGAGGGATCAACGCGGCGCGCCGTTTTATTGTCTATGCGATGGTGGCATGTGCCATGCCGGGCACAGCGGCTGGCGGAAACGCGCTTCTTGACGGCGTGTATGCACCGCAGGTCGTGGCGGTGCCGCCCACCGCCGCCGTGCGCGACATGTGCGTCTCCGCCGACGGGGAGATCAGGCACTACGGCTGGAAGATGGTCGGCGGAAGGAAACGCCGGGTGTACATCGCGTCGCGCGACCACGGCATGAACTGGGTGACGCGCATCGCCGATACGAACGACGTAGGCGCGATGACGAAAAGCCCGTGGAGCGGGGAATGGCTGGCGTTCGGGACCGATCCAGCCACGGAGGAGACGCTGCTCCTGCGGTCAGCCAAGGGGCCGGGCGACACGCATCCGTCCGTGACGCGGATGCCATGGCGAAGACAGGAATGCCGGCAGCTGCTCGCCATGCGTTCGCGCAGACGCTGGGTGGCATGCTTCAGCGATGTGCGCTGCGAAAACGGTGAGTGCTACCATGCCGGCGTGGCGCTCTCCGACGACGATGGTCGCACATGGCGATACATCGCGGTGCCGGCGGCGGCGGACGTGCCGCGCCTCCATCCCGGCGACAGGCGTCCGCACTGGTTCAACAACGGATGCGAGCCAACCGTCGCCGAGCTTGCCGACGGCGTGCTTGTGCTGGCGTTGCGCACGAGCGGGGAGCACCACCGGTTCACGCGCTCGTCCGACGGCGGCGAGACGTGGAGCGTGCCGGTGGAGCGCGCCGAGTTCTGGGCCGCAAACACTATGCCGCTGTTCTTCCGCCTGTCCGACGGCCGCCTGCTGTTCATCTGGAACAACACGGCGATGCTGCCTACGCTCCCCCTTTCGGAATACCCCGAACTCCACGAGGGCGAGCGCACCGGGCAGTGGGAGACTGTGTTCACGAACCGCGATGCGCTCCATGCCGCCATATCCGACGATGACGGGCGCACATGGCGCGGCTTCCGCGAGATACTTCTCAACCCCATACGCAACGCCAGCGACTTCAGGGAGCACGGCAACGACCTGGCCCAGGAGAACGACAAGTCCGTGCACCAGACGCAGGCTCTGGAGCTGCCGGGCGGGAAGGTGCTCGTCGCCTGCGGGCAGGGCATCTCCTCGAGGCGGATCGTGGTGTTCGATCCGAAGTGGCTCTGCGAGACGGCGCACGCGGAGGATTTCCGGTCCGGGCTTGGCGGCGTATCCACCCATCTGTACGTCAAATCCCTTTCCGGCGGCAACAGGGGATGGTCCGGGCATTGCGCATGGAACCGTGTGCCAGGCGCGCTGCTCGTGCGCGAACCCGATACCGGGCCGGCGACGAAGCGCGAGGCCCTGCAGCTCTGCCGTATCCGCGATTCGCGACTCGTGAGCGACCGGCAGGGCGCAGTATGGAACTTCCCCGCCGCGCGCAAGGGGCGAGTGAGGATATCATGCCGGATCGAAGGGGAGGGCTTCCGGCTGACGCTGGCGGACCATTGGATGAACCCGTGCGACGAGACCGGGCCGCGCCGCTGCCCGCTCTCCGCCGAGGTCACGGGCCGCGAAGCGCCGCCCGGCGTCTGGCACGAGATAGAGGCGAGCTGGGATGCCGACGCCGATTCCGTGCGCCTCATCTGCGACGGCAGGCCGTTCCTGGAGGCTCCGTTCAGGGTAGAGTCGCCCGCCGGAGTGTCGTATCTGCATCTTCAGACGCTCGCCGAGGGATGCGACCCGAAAGGCACCTATTTCCGTTCGTTCAGCAAGAAGTGACGGATTTTTTTATTTGTGAGCCGCCGCCTATTGACATGATGGGTGGTTTATGATAATTTAGCACACATTCAACAAAAAGGAGAAGCGCAATGAAGAAGATCAAACCGGCTCTCTTTGAGGCCGTGCTCTTTGCTGGGGTACTTTCCGTCGCACCGGCAGTCGCGGATGTTGTCACCAACAGATGGACAGGCACGGACGGCGCAAGCTGGGGAACGGACGGAAACTGGTCTTTGAACCACGTGCCGACGGGTGACGAGTACGTGATATTCCCGGATACAGGCAGTTCGTATTCCATCAACGTGGACGGCGACTACGAGGTGGGATGCTTCTACGTTGACTACAAAACCACCGCCGGCGCAGTCGATTTCACGCTCACGGGATCGGGTCGCATCGACAGCCGCGGTATGCCGAACGCCTCAGGAGCAGGCTTCGAGACGCACTATGTGCGCACAAACAGGCGTCTCGTGCTCGAAAGCGGCGTTACGCTCGATTTCCGCTCGCAGGGCAGCACCGCCGAACACGTGATGCTATACAACGGGCTGGTGATCAAGGCCGGAGCCACTTTCCTCCTCGACTCCATCCACCTCCACTGGAACGGCGCATACGTGAATCTGGAGGGAGGTCGCCTTGAAGTGGGCGGATACACCTCATACCGTCTGAATCACACAATACGCCTTGAAGAGGGCAGCTACTATTCATCCGCGCAGATTCTGGATGCGTCCGATGCGGAAACCCCCTCGCTGAACATAGTCCAGAACGGCGGCTACGCGACGGTGAGGAGAGTCGCCCTTTCGGAGTGGAGCTCGCTGACGATCAACGGAGGAACGTTCAATTGGCGGGATCTGCCCGAGATAGCGGACGGCACGACGCTTACGTTCAACGGCGGGACGAACACTTTCGCCGTTGCGGTGACGGACGGCGCGCTCGCAAGGCGGTTCCTCGTCGGGAACACGAACACGGCGATCACGGTGATTGCTACGGGCAATGAGGCGCTGCTGATAGACGAGGACTGCACGATCAAGGTTCCGCTTACGGTGGGCGGCGGGCTGTATTTCACGAATGCGGTGGAGGTGACGGCCACGAAGGAGGTGCGGCTGAAGAGCATCGTGACCGCCAGCCGGGCTGCCGAGCCCCATCTGCATTTCCCGGTGGTCACGTTCGTCGGCGGATTCCCGTTCCAATCGGACAGCACCGCGCCAGACGGCAGCGCCGTGTCCCGCTCGTTCTACATTGAGGGTCCCACGACGTTCCGCACGCTGGCTGATATCACGACCCGTCCGGGGCGGTCGGTGTACCCGTACTTCGCCGGCGACATCACCATCGACACCCGCGACCCGGACGATTCCGCGACGGTGCACACGATCCAGATGGACGTAGGCGTGAACGAGGATGCGGCACTCGCCGTGGAGGGCGGCGGCACGTTCCGGCTTTCGCAGACGTACGCCAACATCCACACTCCGTTCCGCAAGGTGGAGGTGAAGGACGGCTCCACGCTCACGGTGCTGAACATGACCGGCACAACCGACGGCCCGCTCCACACCGGGGAATTCACGCTTGGAGCGGCATCCACGCTGAACCTTACGCTATCCACGAACTCGACCGTATATGCGGCGGAGTGGTCCGTAAGCCCCACGGCGGCGATCAACGTCACCGTGCCGGACACGTTCACGACTGGCGGCAAGGCGTTCCTGATCGATCGCGGCTCGAACGAGATACCGAACCTTGACGGCCAGATCAGCCTGCTCGGCTCGACTGACGGATGCACGCTCGCGCGCTCGGGAAGCAACTACATCGCATTCAAGAAGACCGTCACCGAGCCGGACGGCACCTACCCCTACGAATGGACTGGCGCGGGAAGCGCGGCGAACTGGTGCCTTGTGAAGAACTGGCATTGCGGCACATATCCCGCAGAAAACCTCACTCACGTATTCGGCGCTGCCGACTCCGTTACCACCCCAATCGCGGAGGGCAAGCTCTACAGGTCGGCGAGGAACGACTACAACGGCTCGACAATCGGGCGGCTGATTTTCCGCGATACGGCGCTTGCATCGTTCACGATCAGCGGAACACAGTTCACCTACGGCGCGCGGGGCATGTCAGGCGGCAGCGACTCGTCGGTGTATTCGCTCTCTCCCTTTCCGCAGTACGTCGCCCAGACCTCGATGCGCTCGACAGACAGCCTTTCTTTCGCCGCGCGTGCGGACGGCCCGATCGTCGTAAGCTCGACATTAACCGAAACGGGGCAAAACAGGGTCATGTACGTCTGCGGAGACGTGCGCCTGGACGGTAACATAAACAAGGAGTGGGCGATATTGCAGCTCGTGAGCGCCAATACCGGGAACATGCCGCAGACCCGTCTTGCCGTCATGGGCGGCACCATGACCATCACGAACCAGACGGCCAACTTTACCGTGCTGAACGCCGGTTTCCATGTTGCGCAGGGTGCGACCCTTACGTTCAAGAATGGCACTGCTTCGTCGCAGTATAGGTGGACCCGTTCGCCGCAGAGGATAGAGGTTGACGGCACGCTGGACATACAGGCTCCGTTCTACGGCGGCGTGAGGCATGTATACGGCGGCGAGGGAACGCTGAAGATAGCCTCGCTCAAGCCGTATTCGGCGGAGTCGAGCGTGATTCTCACCGATGCGCTGACGGTCGAGGTTCCGGCGGAATGGCCTACGGTTGCGGCAACCGGCGCCGACACTCCGCTCAGGCTCGCGGCGCGCAGCGGCAGACCGGTAATCAGTGCGGCGAGCGGATGGAGGTACGGCCCTGCCGAGGGCGTTGAGACGACGACTGCGGCGGCGGATCGCGCCGCATACATCCACGCCGGGGCTACGCTTGCGGTCGAGCCGGGCGGCGGCACGGCGACGTTTGCCGATCCGGTGGATGGGCCGGGCACGCTGGAGATCACGAACGGCACGCTGAAGGCCCCCGGCGGAATCTCGTCCGAGACGAGGATTGCGGTCGCGGCTGACGGTGCGTTCGAGTGGGACGGGACGATGGATTTCGCCGGGCTTTCCGTGGCCGAGGGCGGCACACTTGTGTGTGCGGCGTCTGATGCGCTTACCGTTGGCGACGACGTGTCGCTCGCTGGAGTGAAGCTGCAGGTCGCGTCCGGCATGCAGGTTGGCGTCCATTGGAAGAGGGTTCTTGCGGCGAAGTCGATCTCCGGCGAACCGGTGCTTCCGTACAGCAACTGGGAATCGCGCGTCGTTGCGCTGGACGACGGTACGGAGGCGCTTGAGGTGCGCGTAAGATACGGTTCGCGCCTGATCGTGAGGTAAGGCAGGCCGGTTTTCGCGGTGAAGCAAGATAATAAGGAAACATAAAGGTGTCGTTCAGAATGGTTGCGTTGGCGTGCGCCGCATGCATGGCGGCGTACGGTTTGTCTGCAGGCGAGATTGTGGTTTCGGAGCGGGCGGTGGATTTCACCGCGCCCGGCGGGGTGAGGTGCAGGCTCACGGCGGAGGGTGGCGCCATGTGGCGCGTGCGCACAGCGCGCCCCGACGGCACGTTCGCGGAGGTCGGCGCGGCGCAGGCGCTCGCGCGCTGGATGGGCGAGAAGGAGCCGTCGTCCCCGCAGCCATTGAGCGGAGGAGAGACGGCGGATGGGCGGATGTTCACGGTTGCGGACGGCACGAAAGCGGTGCTGGCGGCGGACGGTTCGGCGATATCGTTCCTTTCGGCGGGCGGGCGCAAGGTGGTGGAGATTACGCGCCTGGAGCCCGGCGCTGGCGCGAGTGTGCTTGCTGGCAGGCTTCTCGACCGGGAGGCGGTGTACGGGCTTGGCGAGCGGCTTGACCGCGTGAACAAGCGCGGCACGCGCGTGATGGTGTGCACGCGCGACGGGTACAACGACTCTGATGCATCGTACGTGGCGGTTCCCATGTTCTCCACGACGCGCGGAGGGGGCGTGTTCGTGAACGCATACGAAAGCATTACGGCGGATTTCGGCGCGGGCAGAGCCGACGAATGGCGCATGGAGATGCAGCGAGATACCATAGACGCATACATATTTGCCACCGACCGCATGAGGGACGTCCCTGCGCGGTACATGGCGCTCACCGGCCACCCCTCCATCCCCGACGACTGGCAGTTCGGGCCGGTGGTGTGCCGCTACGCGCCGGACTTCCGGGCGTTCGAGGGGCCGACGTCCTGCGTGGTGCACAAGTATCTCACGTTCGGCATGGGGCTTAAGAACATAATCGAACGCTACCGCGAGATGGGGGCGTTGCCTACGGCGGTGATAGCCGAGGGAAGGACCTGCGACATATACGGAAGGACGCCGGAGGAGGGGCAGGCCCTCCGCGCCGAGTTCAAGAAGGGCGTGGACTACCTCGCGAAGGACGGCATACGCTACATGGTGTACATGTCCATGGGGTCCACGATGCTGCGCACCGCGCCCGGGTACAAGAGCGAATACGAGGTGACGGCAACGGTGACCGACGCCGCAGGGAAGGTGAAGAAGGCGCGCACGAGCCGCATACCGTTCATCACGTTTAGGTCGAACAACCCAGACGTGAGGTCCGACTACAAGGGCAACATGTACATCGACATCACGGATCCCGAGGCGTGGAAGTGGTATCTCGACAGCGTATGGCAGCCGCTCCTTGACTGCGGAGTGCGCGGAGCGAAGATCGACTTCTGCGAGGAGATGCCCGACGACGGCGTGCTTTACGGCGACACGCGCTTCCGCTACCACTGGAAGCACCCGGAAGTGTTCGAGGGGGCCGCGATACACCATGCGTACCCCACGTTCTTCACGGTCAAGCTCTGCCGCGAGCTTACGGCTCGACTGCGGGCGAAGGGGCTGGGTAGCTTCATGGCGCTCGCACGCGGCGGCGGAATCGGCCTGCAGCGCGCGCCGTTCATCTGGGCGGGCGACCAGAAGCGCGACTTCGCGAAGCTCGACGACCATCTCTTCGCAATGCTGAACTCCGGGGTGTCGGGCGTGCCGTTCGCCACCTACGACATGGCCGGCTACCACTACACCTCGCCCGTGCAGACGCCGGTGGCGGTGCGCAACAAGCTGACCGGGGCGTACGACCTTTCGCGCACGGCGGCCTCCGGGCCCGACGAAGAGGTGGTGTACCGCCGGTACAGCGGCAACCTCGCGTTCGCCGCCGAGCAGCGCCTCTTCATGCGCGGGCTTGCGTTCACGGCATACAGTCCTTGCATCCAGACGCACGGATATGTGCGCCATCCCTTCGAGTTCGACGGCGAGACGCGCGCGCGGTACGTGGAGTACGCCGCGCTCCACAGGAGGCTGGCCGGCGAGATCGCGTCCGCATCGCGCCGTGCGGCCGAGACCGGGGTGCCGATCGTGCGCCCGCTCGCATGGGACTATCAGGAGGACGAGAACGCCTGGGGCGTGGAGGACGAATACCTCTTCTGCGACCGCTACCTCGTGGCTCCGATACTTGCCGACGCCGATTCGCGCGAGGTGTACCTTCCGGAAGGCGCGTGGGTGGAGCGCGGCACCGGCGTGCGGCATGACGTGCCTTTCGGCGGCAAGCGCTTCACGGTGAAGGTTCCGGCAGGCGAGATTGCGGTGTTTGAGAAAGAAGGGTTCAAGAAATGAGGTTTTTTACGTGTCTTGCGGCTATCGCCGGCTGCGGGCTCGCCGTGGCCGTGGAGGTGAAGTTCAGCGAGGGGGAGATAGTCCTCCCGACGTATTCCCCCGGCGGGTACGACAGGACGCCGCTGTTCTACACCGGGCGCGTGTACCAGGGCGCGCAGGGGAGGGTGTACCCGTACCCGATGCAGGACGTGCTGCACGACGGGAAGGTCGACGAGACGTACAAGTACCTCACGCTCGAGAACGCGTGGCTCCACATGGGGCTTCTGCCCGAGCACGGCGGCCACCTGCTGAACCTCACCGACAGGGCGACCGGGTTCGAGGCGTTCTACCGGCAGCACGTGGTAAAGCCCGCGCTGATCGGGATGCTCGGCGCGTGGATATCGGGGGGCGTGGAGTGGAACTTCCCGCACCACCACCGCGCCACGACCGCGATGCCGGTGGACTGGCGCGCCGTGCCGAACGCGGACGGGTCGAAGACCATATGGATAGGCGAGACCGAGCTGCGGCGCAGGCTGAAGTGGACGGTAGGCCTGTCGCTGCTGCCCGACCGCGCGGTGCTCAGGGCCGAGAACGTGTTCATGAACCGCCAGCCGTGGATAGAGTCGATGATGTACTGGGCGAACGTGTCCGTGCACTGCGGGGACGGCTACCAGATACTCTTCCCGCCGTCGATGCACCTGGGCTTCGACCACCACAAGAACTACTGGACGAGCTACCCGGTAGGCCCGCGCAAGGAGGAGGTGGAGCTGCTGCCGTCGCAGAGGTCCAAGTACGCGGACGACATCTCCGGGACGATGGACCTGAGCTGGTGGAGGAACTTCACGATAGAGTCGCGCTCGATATTCGGGATGGACCCCGACAACGCGTTCATGGCCGGCTACGACCACGAGAAGAAATGCGGCACGGCGCACGTGTCGAACAGGCACATAGCCGTGGGCAAGAAGTTCTTCCTGTGGGGCAACTTCCCGGAGGCGCACGTGTGGGACAAGGTGCTCACCGACAGCGACGGACCCTACCTCGAGCTGATGGTCGGCTGCTGGAGCGACAACCAGCCGGACTACTCGTGGATCGCGCCGTACGAGACGCGCAGGGTGGAGCAGTACTGGTTCCCGGTGAAGGGGATAGGCGGAGTGAAGAACGTTACGGTGGACGGCGCCGTGAACGTGGACAGGAGGGGGCCGGAGGAGATGCTCGTGGGCTTCCACTCCACGAGGCCGCTCAAGGGCTGCACGGTCACTCTGAGCCGGGGCGGAGCCCAGGTGTTCTCCGAGAAGGGGGTGTCGATAGGCCCGGACGAACCCTGGTGCAGGTCCGTGAAGGTGGACGGGGACGCAAGGGACCAGGAGTTCACGGCGGCCATCGCCGACGGGTCCGGGAAGGTGTTCCTCAGCTACACGCCGGTGGGGCCCGATCCGCACGACCCTCTGCCGCCGAAGGTGGCGAACCCGAGGCCGCCGGGCGAGTACACGAGCGCGGAGCTCGCGTACGAGACCGGGCTGAGGCTCGACCAGTTCCACAACGGCATCCTCGATCCCGAGCCGTACTACAGGCGCGCGCTGGAGATAGACCCGGACTACACGAGGGCCAACCTCGCTATGGGAGTGAGGCGGGCGAAGAACGGGGACTACGCCGCCGCAAGGCCGTACCTGGAGAGG
>CAMPAA010000096.1 GCA_946631345.1 uncultured Verrucomicrobiota bacterium | reverse complement strand
GCGCCTTGAACAGCTCGATGTGCTTGAAGGTGTTCTCCACGTGGTCGTCGCCGCGTATTATGTGCGTCACTCGCTGATCAATGTCGTCCACGACGTTGGCGAGGTGGAAGATAGGCGAGCCGTCAGAGCGCACGATCGCGAAGTCCTGGATGTCCTCGGCCTTCTTCGCCATGTGCCCCTTCACGATGTCGTCGAACTCAATTACGCCCTCCTTGGGCATGCGGAACATCACCACGGTGCCGGTCTTGCCGTCGCGGGAGACCTTTTCGCACTTGTACGCCTTTCCGTCTGCGAGAAGCTTCTCCACGCACTCGAGATGGCGTTTCAGGTTCTTGGTCTGGTAGAACACCGGCTCGTCGTAGTCGAGCCCGAGCCACTCCATGCATTCCATGAGCGTATGTATGGCCTCCGGCGTGGAACGCTCCAGATCCGTATCCTCTACGCGGAGCAGGAACTTGCCGCCCACGTGGCGCGCGTACAGCCAGTTGTAGATGGCGGCGCGGATGTTGCCGATATGCACCTTCCCCGTCGGCGACGGGGCGAATCTTACTCTAACTTCTTCCATGGCTGCGTATTATACCACACCACAGGCCATGTGCATGTGCTGACGAACGGTAACCGCCGCCTCACGTGGCGGGGGTGCCAGCCGGAACGCCGTCGAGCGGCTCCAGCACGCCGCCGTTCTTTCCGGGCTCGCCGGCGTAGAGGATCATGCCCTCCGACACGCCGACGCTCATCTTGCGCGGCGCGAGGTTGGCCACGAAAAGCACCTCCTTGCCCACCAGTTCGGACGGCTCGGCGTAGGTTCCGCGTATGCCGCTGAAGATGGTGCGCTTGCCGAGCGAACCGGCGTCCAGCTCGAACTTCAGCAGCTTGGAGCTTTTCGGCACGGTCTCGCACGAGAGCACCTTGCCCACGCGGAGGTCGAGCTTCTCGAAGTCAGCGAACGCGACCTCCGGCTTCAGCGGCGGCACGGGTGCGCCCTCGCACTCCGCCGCCCCGCCCTTCTTGGCCTTGTTCTTCGAGGCGCGCGATTCGTGCGCAACCTCGCCGGACTCTGCGGGCTTTTCCGTCGCGGCGGCAACCATGGCCTCCACCTGCTTCGCGTCGATCCGGCTCGCGAGGTACTCGTACGTGCCTAAAGCGATGCCTTCGACAGTCGTGTCGCGAGAGTCCCACGTCCACGCGGTTTCGCCGAAGAGCTTCATTGCCCTGTCCGCATAGGCTGGGAGGATGGGCTTCAGGTAGATCGCCAGGATGCGGAACGCGTTGAGCGCCGCAGTGAGCGTGACGCGCGTCGCCTCGGCATCGGTCTTGACGGTCTTCCACGGCTCCTTGCGGTCGAAATACTCGTTTGCGGCATCCGCCAGACGGCATATCTCCACGACGGCCTGGTTGAAGCGACGGTCTTCATAGTGGCGCGCGATGGACGCGCCGCCGTCGCGAAGCTTTCCGAGAAGCGCAAGCTCCTCGTCGTGTCCGGCCAGGACGGCGAGCGTGCCATCCAGCTTCTTCTGGAGCATCTGCGCCGCACGCGAGGCGATGTTAGTCACCTTGCCGACGAGGTCGGAGTTCACGCGCTGGACGAAGTCCGAGAGGTTGAGATCCATGTCGTCCGTGTTGCCGCCGAGCTTCGCCGCGTAGTAGTACCGCAGCGCAGTCGCCGGCAGGTGGTCGAGATACGTGCGCGCGTTGATGAACGTTCCCTTGGACTTCGACATCTTCTCGCCGTTGACCGTGAGGAACCCGTGCACGAACACCTTGGACGGCGTCTGGAAGCCGGCCACGTGCAGCATCCCCGGCCAGAACAGGCAGTGGAAGCGGATGATGTCCTTTCCGATGAAATGGTATATCTCTGGCGTCTCCGCGGACTGCGCGCCACCGCACGGCCACCAGTCCTCGATCCTCTCGCCGTTCTTCCTGCACCAGTTGGCGAGCGATGCGATGTAGCCGATCGGCGCGTCCACCCACACGTAGAAGAACTTGCCGGGATGCCCGGGTATCTCGAACCCGAAGTACGGGGCGTCGCGCGAAATGCACCATCCGCGCAGAGGCTCGTTGAACCACTCCAGCAGCTTGTTCGACACGTCGCTCGTCGTGTGCTCGGGCAGCCACTTGCGCAGATACTCCTTGAACGGCTCCAGCTCAAAGTAGATGTGCTCCGAATCCTTGACCGCAGGAGTGCCGCCGCATACCGTGCACTTCGGGGAGCCAAGCTCCTCGGCGGCGTATGTGCTGCCGCACTTGTCGCAGCTGTCGCCGTACTGGCCCTCGGCCCCGCATTTCGGGCAGACGCCCTTCACGAAGCGGTCAGGCAGGAACATTCCGCACTTCTCGCACCAGAGCTGCGGCGCAGTGCGCGTTGTCACGGCCCCGCTCTTCTCCATCGCGGCGAAGATGCGCTCTGAAAGCTCCCTGTTCTCGGGCGAGTTCGTCGTGTAGTAGCTGTCGAACGCGACCTCGAAATCGGTGAAGTCCCTCATGTGCATGGCGTGGCTGCGCGCGATCAGCTCCTCGGGGGTGATGCCCTCGTTGCGCGCGCGGATCATCACCGGCGTGCCGTGCGTGTCGTCCGCGCACACATACACGCAGCGGTTGCCGCGCATCTTCTGGAACCGCACCCAGAAGTCGGTCTGGAGATACTCCACGAGATGCCCGAGATGTATGTCCCCGTTCGCGTAGGGGAGCGCGCTTGTAACAACGATTTTCCTGTTTTCCGCCATATCTGACCTAAGTCCTCCGAAAGAAAAGCGAGATTATACCACAATTCCGCACGGGTACGCCGGCGGCCGCTATTTGCCCACGCGCTTCATCCGGTAGCCGGCGAAGGTCTGGGTGTTGTAGAGCGGCTGACCGTCGGGGATCGAGAGCCCCATCGCCTTGCGGATCGAGAGGAAGTCCTGCACGCTCTTCCTGCCCACCTGCTGAAGCGGCTTCTTGTGGAGTCCGGCAAGCAGGCAGCACTGGCAGAAGGCGTCTGCGTTCTCGGCGAACCATTCAGCCTCCTCTATGTCACGCCCGCCGCAGACGATGCCGTGGTTCTCCATGAACACCACGTTTGAACGCTTCGCCGCCTCCGCCACGTTCGCTGCCACCTCGTCGGTGCCGGGCGTGCCGTACGGCGCGAGGGGAATCTGCCCGAGGAAGATGTCGGCCTCGGGATTGATTCCGTTCGGCGGCACCTGCCCGGCGAAGATGAACGCGTTGCAGTGCGGCGGGTGGCAGTGCATGCAGGCGTTCATGCCTGTGGCCTTCATCATGGCGATGTGCACCTTCACCTCGCTCGTGCGCGGACGGTACCCGCAGAGCTGGCCGGCGTTCATGTCAACGAGGCAGATATCCTCCTCCTTCATGAACCCCTTGCAGCATAGCGTGGGGGAACACAGCACGAGATCCTCGCCTACTCGGACGGAAAGGTTGCCGCCGTTGCCGTCGGTGTAGCCCCTGGCGTAGATACGCCGCCCCATCTCGCATATCTGCTGCTTCACCCTGCGGATGGCCGCGCTCTCGAAGAACGCGTCGAGCTCCCTGCGGGTGCGCGGCTGCCTCTTGCCTTCCCAGTGGTACGCGCGGTCCACGAGCGGCGGATTGATGTAAAGCTTGCTGTCCATTGATTTGTTCTCCTTACTGTTTGCCTAAGCCATCACATGCCGTGTCACTTCAGCACCGCCCTGAGCACCAGGCCGCAATGGTCTGTCGCAACGGGATCCGCGATCGTCTCGTAGGAGAGCACCTTCACGCGGTCGGCGCTGGCGGAGTCGACCATTATGTAGTCGATGCACTGCGTCGGGTTGTCGGCGCGGAACGTAGGCTTGGTTGTGTCGCTTAGGATCGTGAAGCCCTTCTTCAGCTCGGCGATCTCCGGGGAGTCCGGCGTGGCGTTGAAGTCCCCCGCCAGGAACACCGGCTTGCCGCGGTCGGCCAGGTTGAGGCGCACCACCTCGGCGGCACGCAGGCGGTGGGTGTCTTTCAGCGGGAAGTGCGTGCAAGCGACGATGTAGTCCTTGAACTCCACAATCTCCACGCAACGCGTGTGCAGCGAGCCCGGCAGGAGTATCTTCGAGACGGACAGCGGCTCCTCCTTTGAGAGGATCGCGAGGCCGTAGTCGCCGCCCGGCTGCGGCACCTTCTTCACGAACGTCCCCTTCATCCCGCAGAGGCGGGCCAGCTCGGCGGTCTGGTCAACTCCGCCCGCACGTTTCGAGCAGCGGTCTATCTCCTGGATGGCCACCCAGTCGGGATCGACGGAGCGGATGACCTTCGCGCAGTCAGGCAGATGGGCAAGCCCGCCCTTAGGCACGTTGAACGGATCCTTCAGCCCGCAGCCCATGCGTATGTTGAGGCTCATAGCGGTGAGAGCGCGTCCGTCCCGCGCGGCTGCGCACGCGCCGCCGGAACACGTCCCTACGCTCCTGCATCCGGCGGACACGGCCAGGATGCCAGCCAAAACCGCCCCTGCGCGCCATGCGCGGGGAAAAACACCTTCATTCCTATTTGTCTTTGACATAGTATCTCCTTGCGATGGGCCGTAGTATATCAGACCCCATCCCCTTTTTCAAACGCACAGGTTGAGAAAGTCACCGGAAGCCGCGCTACGCGTCAAAACGGCGGCGCACAATGCCGCACACGCCAGCTCCGCCTGATGTGCGGCGGCGAAATCCATCGATGTCAGTGGTCGTGGCGGCCCTCACCGTGCCACGGCACGAAAGCCGGCACCTGATCGATGCCGGCGGCGATGCGCTGGCGCACCGCCTCGTACACAAGGATCGTAGCGGCGGCGGATACGTTCAGCGAATCGGCAAGCCCCAGCATCGGGATGCGCACCCGCAGCTCCGCCCCATCCATCCAACGCTGCGTGAGGCCGTACTGCTCCGCGCCAAGGGCGATTGCCACGTTTCCTGTGAGATCGACCTCGAAATGCAGCTTCTCCGCGTGGGGCGTGGCCGCGAGGATGCTGAATCCGTGCGCCTTTAGCCATGACAGCGCCTCCTCCGAGCTTGCCTCTACGATAGGCACCGAGAACATCGTGCCGGTGGAGGCGCGCACCACGTTCGGGTTGTGGATGTCGGTCGTGCGGTCGCACACGATCACGGCGGCGACATTGGCGGCGTCGGCGCTGCGCAGTATGGTGCCGAGGTTGCCGGGCTTCTCGATGGACTCGGTCACGATCACAAGCGCATTCGGCGGCAGTTCAAGGTCGGCGAGCCGTTTCGCCACATGCGGGCCCGTCATCAGCAGACCGTCCGGGCGCTCCTTGTACGCCATCTTCACGAACGCCGCCTTCGAGCAAGTGAACACGTCCGCGCCGGCCCGTTCGGCATCCGCCACCAGCTGCGGCTCGTTCTCGCTCTTGAGGTACAGCTCCGGGCAGTGGAAGATGGCGAACGGCCGATAGCCGTTGTCGAGCGCTCGGCGGCATTCGCGGTAGCCCTCGACAATCATTTCCCCGGTCTCCTCGCGAACGGAGCATGAGCGGAGCTTCACGACATGCTTGATCTTGGGGTTGGCGGGACTTGTAAGTTCAGTGCGCACGGTTCGTCAGTCTCCTTGTTGCCAGTTGCCGCTTGGCCGGGTCAAATGCGCCTGATGTCGGCGCCGAGGGCTCCCATCTCCTTCTCCACCGCCTCATAGCCGCGGTCCACCGATTCCGCGTTCAGGATGGACGTCCTGCCCTTGGCGCAGAGCGCGGCGAGTATCAGCGCGATGCCTGCGCGGATGTCGGGCGACGTCACGGTTGTGCCGCGCAGTGGAGACGGGCCGGTCACGACGGCGCGGTGAGGGTCGCACAGAACGATCTTCGCGCCCATCTGGATCAGGTGATCCACAAAGTAAAGGCGGCTCTCGAACATCTTCTCGTGGAAAAGGCACGTGCCGCGCGTCTGCGTGGCCAGCACGATCAGCACGGACATCAGGTCACTCGGGAACATCGGCCACGGGCCGTCAGCCACGCTCGGGATGGCGTCGCCGAGGTCGTACCGCATCCTGAGCCGCTGCTTTGCCGGCAGCTCTATGGTTCCGGCGGAAGCATCGGCAGTCCAGCGCAGGCCGAAACGGCGCAACGGGCCGGTGAGTATGGAGAACTGCTCGACATCCACTCCGGTGAGCGTGAGCTGGCCTCCAGTGATAGCCGCAGCAACGAGGTAGCTCGCGGCTTCGATCAGGTCGGAGCCGATGCGCGCCGTGGCTCCGTGCAGCGCCTCCACGCCATGCACTACGAGCCTGTTGGTGCCGGCGCCGAGGATTCGAGCGCCCATGCCGTTCAGCATTGCGCACAGGTCCTGCACGTGCGGCTCGCAGGCCGCGTTGTAGATGACTGTGTCGCCCTCCGCCAGCACCGCCGCCATCACGATGTTCTCGGTGGCCGTAACGCTCGCCTCGTCCAGCAGAATCGAGGTCCCCTTCAAGCGGGATGCGCCATTCCTGCCCGCCGTAAGCAGAAGACGGCTCTTCGTGTACTTCACGCGCGCACCAAGCGCGGAAAAACCTTCGAAGTGCGTGTCGAGCCGGCGGTGCCCTATTCCGTCCCCGCCGGGGGGAGGCAGCGAAACGCGCCCCCTGCGCGCGAGGATCGGGCCGGCGAAGAGCACGCTCGTGCGGATGCGCGCCGCCAACGCCGGATCGAGGCGCGCGGTCTTCAGCTTCTGCGCGTGGATCGTAACCGTCCCGGCCGCAAGCCTGCGCGTCACAGTCGCGCCGAAACGCCTCGCGCAAGCCAGCATGCTGTCCACGTCTGCGATGTCCGGCACGTTCTCAAGAGTCACCGGTTCGGAAGTGAGAAGCGCCGCAGCGATCATCGGCAGGGCGGCGTTCTTGTTGCCCGGCACGCGATGCACGCCGCCGACCACCCTCTTCCCGCAGATCTCAAACCTTCCCATGCGCCTCCCCATGCGCCGTCACAGCGCAGTCTCCGAAAAACCGAAATACGATACCTTCACCCCGCACCGCTTGAACACGTCCACCACGGCACGCATGCGCTCCGGACGCAGTTCGCAGGCTATGACAACGCTGTCCGCGCGCGTCTCGGCCACGATGCGCCTGGCGTCCATGTGCGGCCCGTCAACGCGAATGCCGCCGATGCGCTTCCCGCGCATCAGGAGATCGTCGTCCACCAGGCCAACGATGATGCGCTTCTCCTGCACGAGCTTCCGCACCATCTCCCTGCGGAACGCACGGTAGCGCAGGCCGGCGCCGAAAACAAGCACGCGCGACACCTCCGGATCGTCCTCCAGCCGCCGCGTGTTCAGCAGATAGAAGCAGTCGCGCATGAACGGGCGCACCGTGCGCACGGCCAGCAGCATCAGCAGCGCAAGGCCGAAATAGACGAACGGAAACGCCAAGGTGCGCCCCTGATGATAGCCGAGCAGGACCATTATCGCCACCGACGCGAGCACGCCAATGCTCACCGCAAGGATCAGCCGAAGGTAGTTGGAGAGCATCGCGCGGCTCCACACCGTGTAATACGAGTGGAACAGGACGAGGGACAGGAACACCGGCACCACGCGCAGCGGCAGAAACGTGTGGAACGACTGGGGCGTGGGCCGCACCTTGAGAACGACGAGCGTGATGTACCATGACACGGACAGGATGACGATATCGGCCAGCACGAGCATAGGCACGGCCAGCGCCGCGCGACGGCGGCGGCGCACCTCCGTGCGGTCGTGCGCGACAGCATCCGCCAGCCGCCCGGCGTCCCACAGCTCCACGCGCGACATGTCGCGCACCACGATCACCGTCCCAACTATGAAGGCTATGATGAACAGCCCGGCGGCACGGTCGCGCAGCACTACGCCGCCGATGCCGACCATCACGAAAAACGCCGCGAACGCATACAGCAGGCCCGCAGTCTTGCGCTGCGAGACGAAGTGGCGGAGCAGACGGTGGTGGATGTGGTCCGCATCGGCCTGCATGACCTGCCCGCCTGCGTTCTCGGATGGCCGTTCGCGGTGCAGCACGGCGCGCACCGTGCGCCGCACGATGGCAAGCGCCGTATCGAAGATCGGCACGCCCATCGCCAGCAGCGGCACGCCGATGCCCACCATGAACGAACCTCCGGCGCGCGTCAGCAGAGGCATTGCGGAAAGGAAAAACCCCAGGAACATGGAGCCGGTGTCACCGAGGAATACGGATGCAGGGTTGAAGTTGTAGCGGAGAAACCCCAGCACGGCGCCGATGAACGCAAGATGGAGAAGCGTCTGGCCCGGCGACTCCACGAAGAACAGCGCCCCTGCCATCCCTATGGACGCTATGACAGCCAGCCCGGAGGCCAAGCCGTCCAGCCCGTCTATCAGGTTGAACGCATTTATCGCACCAGTGATCCAGAACACGGTGAGCGGCAGGTCAATCCACACCGGAATCGACGGGAAGAACGAATGGAAACCCACGTGGCACCAGAAGAACGCCAGCACGGCAACGGCCATCTGGCCAAGGAGCTTAACGATAGGCTTGAGGCCAAACCGGTCGTCAGCAAACCCCAGCGCGCCAAGGATGAAGGAAAGCGCGAGCATCCTCCAGAAGATAGCGTCCTTTATGGCCGGGGATATGGGCTTCCCTGAGACTGCCACAAAAGTGCCCGAGGCAAGCGCAAAGGCGAGGATCACCGCCACTCCGCCGCCTCGCGGAATCGGCGTCTTGTTTATGCGTCGCGCGCCCGGAACATCGACCATACCGAGACGGCGGTTCAAGTTCCGCACCAGCGGCGTAAGCAGAAGCGAAATGATGAACGCCGCGAAAAACAGCCCCCAGTACGGTGCCGTCGTGAGCAGGATGTCGCATATGGCCTCGAGATGAGTCATTCGAACGCCCCCAGCGCGGCGAGGAACTCCTTCAGCTCGCGGTCCGGCACGCCAGAGGCATGCACGCTCAGCATCACCCAGCGGTCCACACGGTTCAGCACCGACCTGTCAAACACGTCCTTCCATATGCGGCGCGTGTGCGAGGCTGTGCGGAACCCTTCCTGGTTGAAGAACGTGTAGGCCTCCACAAACGACATACCGCCCGGCTTGGCGGCGTTCACGAGATGCCAGTCGCGGCCGCCGGCCGTGACGTTGCGCGGGTTCGACATCACGAACCCCTGCGACGGCAGGCACAGTTCCGGCCGGTGGATGGAGGCGCGCGACTGGCCGCCTATAACGAACGTGGCGAGCAGATGGGCCCCGGAAGGCGACACGTACATCTTCTTGCGAATCTCCGTGTCTTTCGGCAGAACGGTCAGCTCCGCCTCCGATATCTGCTGCACCTCGGCGAACCGCTCGTCGTCTGTCGTGTATCCGGCGATCTCCGGGAACTTCACGTCCGGCGCACGCGCTATCGTAGCCTTCGGCGTGCACGCCTGGAACACGAACACGGCGACGAAGAACACGGCGGCGCAGACCGCGCCAGCCGGATTGCCGCAGCCGCTTGCATCCGCCTCGGCTGGCGCGTCTTCTTCTGGCTGATCACACCGCCCAGCAGCCGTGGGGCGCGGCCACAGCCTGTCCATCAGCTCCCCGACAATCACCATCAGCGCAATCGCCACTATGAACACCACATATCCGGAATAGTCATGGTAGAAGCCTGTCGCGAACTGCGGATCGGCGCTGGCGGCGACCACGCAGATGGAGACTATCCGCATCACGTTGCCCGCCACGGCAAGAGGCACGGAGCAAAGGAACAGAACGCCGCGCCGCAGCCATGTAGGCTGGTTCAGGTAGGCGTAGCCCGCCGTGAGCGCCATCAGGGCGAACAGCGACCTCAGCCCGGAGCACGGCTCCGCCACATCAACCGCGAACGCATGCGCCCCACGCGACACCACAGCCGTCCCCTCCCGCGCCGCAGCGATACCGAAGCCGTTCAACACCATCATGGCCGTGCTGCTGGCAAGATAGCGCAGATGGATCGTCACGATGTCGAGGAACGTAGCCAGCGGTATGCAGAAGAGCAGATACCCGGCAGGAAACAAAAATATCCGCGCGCACCGCCAGCCGAAGAACGTCCATGGCAAAGTGACGCAAAGCCCGATGAAGCCAAGCAGCTCCAGCCTCAGCTGAACACCGCGCGTGCCGAGAAGCGCCAGCGCGAGAAACGGCAGGCTGGCCGTCAACCCTGCCCACGAAAACCGCCCGCGGCGCACCGCCGCCCGCAACGCACCACGCTGCGTCCAGAGGACGTAGAGCGAAAAAAGCGGCACAAACCAACCGAACGACATATCCTCCGCATCGTCGAACGCATATATCTGGTATGCACGCCGGAACATCCCGGTGAAGCCATACAGAGCGCAAAGAGCCGTGACCGCAATCGCGCCTATCGCAATCGCGGCGGCGGTCGGCAATCCACCCTCCGTTTTCTTCATGCCGCCTATTATACCACAAAACCGCCATCCTGAAAGGACGGCGGCCTATTGCATGGAATTTCGCATCCACAACGATCAGGTCTTGTGGCGGTAGGTGATCCGTCCCTTGCCGAGATCGTACGGGGATATTTCCACCGTCACCTTGTCGCCAATGGCGATCTTGATGAAGAACTTGCGCATCTTGCCCGAAATGTGGGCCAGAATCTCATGGCCGTTCTCAAGGCGCACGGTGTACATGGTGGCCGGAAGCACCTTCACGACGGTACCGGTCACTTCTATCGCCTTGTCATCTGCGCTTGCCATAGATTGCTGTGGTTTGTCTCTAATTGGCTCGGGCGGCTGGATTCGAACCAGCGACCAATTGATTAACAGTCAACTG
>CAMPAA010000095.1 GCA_946631345.1 uncultured Verrucomicrobiota bacterium | reverse complement strand
AGGGTATCAAGAAGCAGCTCGACCCGAACGGCATCATGAACCCCGGCAAGCTCGGTTTCGCCGGATGCTAACAGAAAGGACACCTTAAAATGCATATCGACAAGTACGAAGAAGCCATAATGAACTGCCGGTTCTGCTTCATGTGCCGGCACCTCTCAGCCATCGGGAACGTGAGGTTCACCGAGGTGGACACCCCACGCATCCGCGCGGCGATGCTCTACGGCCTCAGGACCGGCACGAACTCGTTCGACGACGAGGATTTCGTGGATGCGCTCTACAGGCAGGACCTCTCCGCCTGCTGCGTCCACCACTGCGTGAACCACTACGACGAGAACGGTCTCGCCCTCGCCGCGCGCGCTGACGTCGTGGAGGCCGGCAAAGCCCCGGAAGCCGTGAGGAAGCTCGCAGCGAAGCTTGAGAAGTCCGTCGGATGGAAGGCCGAGGGCAAGGGCGACGTCGCCTGGTTTCTCGACGAGACCACCGCCTCCGACAAGGCGGCGGTCGCCGCCGCGAAGAGGCTCTTCTCCGCCGCGAAGGTGTCGCCCAAGGTCATCACCGGCGGCTGCATCGGCAAGGCGCTGAAGGTCCTCGGCTATTTGCCGGAGGCCAAGGCCGCCGCCGAGAGGTTCGCGGCGTTCCTGAAGGACGAGGGAGTGAAGACGCTGGTCGTATCCAACCCGGCCGCCGTGAACGCCCTGAAGCAGGACTACCCCGAGTTCGGAGTGAAGCTTCCGTGCGAGGTGAAGTCGATGGCAGGTTTCGTGATGCAGGCGAAGGTGAAGTTCTCCAAGCCCGCCGGCGAGGTGTATGCGCTTGCCGACGACTTCATCCGCAACTACCAGGGCTGCGCTTGCATGGACAAGCTGCTCGCCGCGCTCAAGGCCGTCAACAAGCCGTTCGGAACGAACGACGAGGAGACGTACAACTGCGGCGAGGGCGCGGTGGTGCTGGACAAGCTCCATCCGGAACTGGTCAAGGCGCTCGCGGAATACGTCGCCGCACGCGCCGACGATCCTAAGAAGGATCGTATCGTCGTGGGCTCCGTCTACACGAAGAAGGCCCTCGTGAAGTACGGCAGGCTCAACGCCGTAACGCTCGACGAGCTGGCGGCAAGCTGCCTGTGATCCGATGCCCGGGTCACGAAATGACTGGATGGGGCGCCGTACGTGAGGTACGGCGCCCTGTTTATGGTATACTATGCGGTATTTGAAGCCGGAGTGGCGGAATGGCAGACGCCGCGGACTTAAAATCCGCTGAGGGGTTTCTCTCGTACGGGTTCGACTCCCGTCTCCGGCACCATTCCTGGCGTGGGCGTGTACGGCTCGCGTGACGATGCGTGGAACGCCTGTGGTGTCTGCGGTCGCTTTATGGTATAATCGCGGCATTTACATTCCGTTCCGGGGTGGGGCGGGATGGCATCACACCAACACAAAAAGAAAAGGACAACATGAAGACAATGTGGACAGCGGCGGCGGCGCTTGCGTTTGCGCTTGGCGCATCCGCCGACAGCCATGAGATCGCCGCGTGGCGCGGCGAGACCCTGATGACAATGGTTCCCGACTACACGGAGCTTGGCGAAGCGCCGGCCGGAATTTCCGTGCGCAGAGGCGTGCTCAGGCCCGTCAAGTATCGCACAACGCCTGCCAGCCTCCAGCTTTCCGAGTGCTACGACAGGGTTGAGTGGGATGTGGAGGGTGCGCCCTGCATCGCCGAGATTACGGTTCCGCGCACGGCCAAGCCCGGCATCTACAAGTGGGGGCTGATGGATATCCGCGTGGTGGACCGCGAGCTTCCTCCCGCCAAGGACTGGAAGTACTACCTTGACCTCTGGCAGCATCCTTGGGCCGTCGCGCGCGTTGCCAAGGCCAAGCCGTTCTCGAAGGCGCACTACGCGGCAATGCGCCCTGTGTGGGAGCTGCTCGCGTCCGCCGGGCAGAAGGCGCTCACGGTGACGCTTCTAGACCGTCCATGGAACCATCAGTGCCGCGATGCCTACGGATCGATGATCGGCCGCACAAGAAAGGCCGACGGTTCATGGAAGTTCGACTATTCGCTCTTCGACGAGTACGTCGAGTTCGGGCGCAGCTGCGGAATCGGCCCGCACATCGCCTGCTACACGATGTGCCCGTGGGGCAACAAGGTCAACTGGAACGACGAAAAGGGCGAGCCGGTTGTTGTGTCAGCGCCGCCCGGCTCGAAGGAGTTCGAGGATTTCTGGGGGCCGTTCCTCACGGACTTCGCCGCGCACCTGAAGGCGAAGGGCTGGTTCGCCGACACGTACATCTCGATGGACGAGCGCGCGCCTAAGGACGTCAAGATCATTGCCGATTTCGTGCAGGCGCACGCGCCGGGCATGAAGATCGCGCTTGCCGGAAACCGCAAGCCAAGCGAGTTCGTAGGCATCACGATCGACAGCTACTCGCAGTACCTCGGCCACATGACGCCCGACTTCCTCGCGGAGGTCAAGGATCGCCAGGCGAAGGGCTTCTACACCACGTTCTATGTGTGCTGCAGCCCCGCCTACCCCAACAACTTCCTTTCCTCCATGCCTGCCGAGAACTTCTGGATCGGCGCGTATGCCGGCATGGTCGGGCTTGACGGGTTCCTCCGCTGGGCCTGGAACAGCTGGCCAGAGGATCCGGCCAAGGACGGTTCCTTCCGCGGCTGGCGCGCCGGTGATACCTACCTGGCTTATCCCGGCGGTGCGCCGTCCTTCCGCTTCCTTGAGATGCGTAACGGAATCGCCACGGTCGAGAAGCTCCGCATCCTGAGGGAGAAGGGGCTTTTCGCCGACGAGATCGCGGCGCTGTCCAAGCGCTACGACTACAAGGAGGCCATGGCGAACAAGACCAATTTCGTCAAGCTGAAGGAAGACACGCTGAAGCTCGTAAACCGCTGAACCGGCGGAATATGACGGCAAACAGAAAGGCGGCGGGTTTCCCGCCGCCTTTACTTTCATTCTCCGTCACCAGAATGCGCGAACCCTCACGCGTGGACGCATCTCGAAGCGTTTCGTGTTCTTGAGATGCGGGAAGAGCGGCTGCACGAGGTGGCCGTCTTCGGCCGGCACCACTACCACGGCAGGCCTGCTTCCGAGTCCGGCCAGCGCCTCGAGTTCGCCGAACTGCGTCCAGTATCCTACCCTGTCGCCCACAGATCGTAGATAGAAAGGCAATGGCCACGTATCCTCGGGCGGCAAGGCGACGGCGGCGAAAGAGCCGTCGCCAGGCGGAATCTTTGAGAGCACGAGCGCGGCGAGTTCCCTGACCTGCGGCGATGCCGCCGCGTAGTTGTACGGGATTGCCTTCGAGTCGGGATCGCGGTTGATCATACTGAGCCCGCACATGTGCACTGAAACGGCAATCCCGCAAAGGACGGCCGCCGCGCATCCGGCGCATCTGCGGAACGGATGCAGCCTGCAGGCCGTCTCCGAAAGGAGCTGAATGGCGAAAGTTGCGGCAAGCGCAAGCCCGAGCACGATCTGCAGCGCGCACCAAGGCGTCTTGTACGGTATGGTGGAGTAGAGAGCCGCGAGCGCGAGTGAATAGACCACCGCGAACTTAAGCGGCCTGTGGCGCATGGATCCGCGGCAGAAGGCGGCGATGGCGACAGGCACGATCAGGACTGCTTCGCCGCAGGGCCATGACTGCGCGAACAGCCACTTGAGATACTGCCACCACGGATGGACGTGGGCTGCGGCGCCTTGGGATGCGGATGATCCTGCGGCGCGGCCGAGGTAGGAGAGCGGCGCGGCGATGAAGGCGCTGTACACGCCCTGCCAGTCGGCCCCGAAAGAGGAATAGAGGAGCGTCGCGGTGAGCATGAATCCGGCGGCGGCGAGCATGGCGTGTAGTGGGACTATGGTGAACCCGCAGCGCGGATGGTAGACGGCTATGCAGGCGATGCCGGCGGCGGCGAACGCGAGGACCGCCGTCTCCTTGGTGGCAAAGGCGAGACCGGCGGCGATGCCGAATAGAAGCGCCCATGTGCCGGGCTTGATCCTGCTTGCGGCAGGCGTTGGGCCGCTGGCGATCATGGAGGCCGAGAACACGTAGCCAACGCCAGACCAGAACATCATAACCGTGAACGCGGCAAGGAGCATCTCCTGGATAAAGTCTGTCGCGAAGAACGCAAATATTGGAGCGGTGCCGAGCAGGAGCGAGAATATGATGCCGTATCCTGCCCGCGCCGTGACCTTCTTTACGGCGAAAAATCCCAAGACGAGCGCAAGGGCGGCAAAAAGAAGCGGAGTGCATCGCAGAAGGGTGCCGTCGAGCGTGGCGGTCGAGCCGTTGCCGTAAGCCTTCTGGAGTGCGGCGGCGGAATAGTATAGCGTAGGGCCGTGGTGGTCCTGCGGATTGTACCGGTATACGCCCGTTTCGAGAAGCCGCCCGGCGGTAAACGCCTGATTCGCTTCGTCCGGGTGGAATGTTCTGTCGAATATTGACATCGCCGCTATGTACTTCCTTTCGGGGCAATATTGTCCGTGTCGGTTTGTTGTTCAGAACTTTGCGTTTGCGATGGCGGGGAGTATAGCACATCAGCGGTAAAAGGGCAATGCGCCGCGTCCATAGACTGAAATCCAGATAGCCAATTCATGAAGCAGCATTGTTATGCCTGTACTGTCGCATCGATGTGCCAAAGCGTTTCTTGAAGAGGCGCTTCAGGTTGTCGGGGTCGTTGAATCCGCTGTTGCGGCCAATCTGCAGGATCGTGTTGTTTGTCTCCACGAGCTGCCGCCTCACCTCGGCGAGTCGCACCTCCTGTATCCTGCTTAGCACGGACTCTCCACGCATCTGACGGAACCGCAGGTCCAGAAGGGTGCGTGACACGCCCAGATGCCTTGCGACATCGCCTACGCGGATGCCATCGAATGCATGTTCCGCTATGAAGTTGCCGGCCTTTTCCACGAGCGCAGCGGCTGGCGGCATGTTGGCGGTCGATGCGCGTGCGAACAGGCGCGAGCCGGATATGTAAACGGTTTTTGTCGGAACAGGTTTGCCGGTCAGCATCCTGTCGAGCGTGGCCGCCGCGCGGTAGCCGAGAGTCCTGAACGGGAGCTGCAGGCTTGAAAGCGCCGGAACGGCATTTGTGCAGACGAACGGATCGTTGTCGCATCCAATCACGGCAACCTGTTGCGGCACTTTAAGCCCAAGCCGTCTGCACACTATCAGGACCTCGTTTGCGAACCTGTCGTTCGCGCCGAACACCGTGACGGGCTTCGGCAATCCTGCGATCCATTCGGACAGCTGTGTTTGGTGGATGATTGGTGACGCTGATTCCTGACTGTCGTTTCCATGGAACACGTGTAGCTTCATTCCATGCGGCATGAGCGAACGGAAGCCCCGCTCGCGGTCAACCGACCATGGCTGCCTGAACGGGCCGTGCACAAAGCCGTAGGCGGCAAAGCGTCCGAGTGAATTGAGGTACTGCGCCACGTCCTTCCCGATTGATACGCTGTCGAGCTGCAATGTACGGCAGCCAGATCGGCCGCGGCACAGGCGCACTATGCCGTCGTCGCAGGCGACAATCTTTATGGTCTTCCGGCTTTGCACCTTATCGAGCAGCTCTTTGCTGCAGGACATCGCTATGAGGATGCCGTCCGCGTCACTTGCGGCGACCTCCAGCCCGCCGGTGCGCACGCCAGTGGCGGTGATTATGGTCTGAATCTCCCATCGCGGATGTTCGTTCAGATACTGGAACACGCCCGACATGAGTTCGCGTCCGTTGCTTCCGTTTGTTGGTATGGCGATTACGATTTTTGGCCTTGCCTTGTCCATGCCCGCGTATTGTACCAGATTTCCGTTGTTTGAAAAGCCGTGTTTCCGTTGTTTGAAAAGCCGTGCCGGAACCTTGCCTGGGGAGGGGTGATGTGGTACACTTCACGAACACAAGGAGTATGTGTAACATGTACAGGAGCATTTTGGCCATCTGCACCATGGCGGCATCCATCGCGAGCGCCGCTGAGAGTCAGCCTGAAGAGCTGGTGCCGGTCGCGCGCCTTGAGAGCCGCTCGGGCGACCGTGCGCGCGGTGCGGGCATCTTCGGCGACCACTGGTGGGCCAACCGCTTTCTGGATCGCCACCGGCTTGTCGAGACGTACCGTGGCCGTGTGGTCGATCTGGTGATGATTGGTGATTCGATCACGCACCGGTGGGAATACCAGCATCCGGTGAACTGGGCGAAGTTCACGTCCGGGCGGTCCGTGCTCAATCTGGGTTACGGCAGCGACGGCACGCAGCACGTGATGTGGCGCATCCAGCACGGGGAGCTTGATGGATACGAGGCGAAGGCGGTGGCGCTGCTCATCGGGGTGAACAACAACGGGAAGGCCGGAAGCGATCCGGCCAATGTCGCGGCGGCGATCCGGAAGATCGTGCAGATGATCCGCGAGCGGCAGCCGAAGGCGCGGATCCTGCTCCATGCGATATTCCCCGTGGGGTGTTCGCCTGCTTCAGGCCTGGCGGCGTGCCGCCGAAGGGATGACGAGACTAACCGGCTCCTGAAGTCCTTTGCGGCGGGCGATCCTGGCATTGAATGGATCGACCTTGAATCCCGGTTCGTAGATGCTACCGGGTGGGTTCCCAAGACCATGATGCCCGATGAGGTGCATCCCGTGGAAGCGGGTTACGACATCTGGGCGGAAGCGCTTTCACGTGCAATTGACAAACCAATGAAAGGCAAGGATGAAAAAGAAAAACGCAATTGAACTTCTGCTCCTGCTGAGCGCGGCGCCGTTCGCGTTGCCGGTGCATGGCGAGGCCACCGCCAATGTGTCGCTTTGCCTCAATCCCGAGAAGTCCATCGTCTGGAAGACGGCCACGTCGCCGATTGCCGTAGATCTGTCGTGGCCGAAGGGTGCGACTGCGGCGAAGGTTGCGGTCTATGACGGCGTGCGGCGCACGCCCCGCCTCTACGAATGGAACGACACGTCCGTCACGAGCGGCGCGATAGATATTGCCGCACCGCTTGCGGAGGACGACGAGCGCGTGCTTTCGCTGACTCTCTCGTTCACGGACGCGCAGGGTGCGACAATTGAGACGCGCACGGCGCGGGTTGGCCTTGTGCGCGGCGTGGACGGCGCGGCGTTCCGTGTGCTTGGCGCCAACGTTCCCGCTTCCGTCTGGCAGTATGTCGGGCATCATGCGGTTTTGCCGTATCCCGACGTGGCGACAGGGCTGTCGGTAGATGGCGTTGACGTCGCCGGGCTTGTCGCGCCGGATTGGTACTTGGCCAAGGCCGCGCCCGGGGCGCACGTCTATGCGCTGTCCACGGCGGCGGGGCTCAAGTCCGAGACGCTCATGCTGACCTGCGATGGGCTGTCTATCGTCATACGTTAACCATCCGTTTAAACAAGGAGATCAGGAAATGAAAATGAAATCGCTTATTCTGGCGGCAACCGCCGCCGCAATGACGTATGCGGTCTCGGCCGCGAACGTGTCACGCGTCGTGGTGCGTCAGCAGTGGCCGTGGAGCGCGAAGGTCAACATCGATTACGTGCTTGCAAATACGTCCGGGCAGAAAGTCGACGTGGCTGTGACGCTCAAGACGAATGACGTCGCAATGGTCGTGCCCGTAAGCTCGTTCAGCGGCGACATGTGGGACGTGGCCGACGGCGAGCATCGCATCGTGTGGGATCCTGCCGTGTCGGGCCTTCCCGAAAGCGCGGTATGGGCGGATGTCAAGGTGGAGCTTTCCGTAGCCACCGACAACTATCTGGTGATCGACGTCTCCGGCGGCAAGGCTGCGGCCTCGTGGCCGGCCACGCTTCAGTCGAAGCCGGCAGGCGGCTGGACCGACGTGCACAAGACAACCTCCATCGTGCTTCGGCGCATCCCGGCGGGAACCGCGACGATAGGTTCGCCCGAAAGCGAGGGCGAAGTTGTCGGTGTTACGCGGATCGCATCTGAGGCCCTGCGCAAGATAAGGCATACGCGCGATTTCTGGATGTCCGTGTTTCCGATAACCAAGGCTCAGTATGGCTGCATCACCGGTGATGTCTCTGCCGTGACGGCCCTGGGGGCGGAGGCCAAGAAGTTGTGCCCGTTCTCATGGGTGCAGATGCGCGGTGTTACCAACGGGCAGAATTGGCCCGATGTCAAGAACGGCTACAACGCCTCAGCCGTGGACGATGGTTCGCTGATGGCTACGTTGCGCGCCAAGGTCACCCTGCCCGCTTCGCTCGAATCCGATCTGGTGTTTGACCTTCCCACCGAGGCGCAGTGGGAATACGCCTGCCGCGCCGGAACCACCACACCGTGGAACGACGGCAGCGAGCTTGATCCAAAGCCGCGCACACAGGGTGGCTACACCGAGGCGAACCTCGACCGGCTTGGCTGGTATAACGCCAACGCCAACACAAGCAAGGAGGTTGGTCTTAAGCTTCCCAATTCTTGGGGGCTGTACGACATGCACGGCTTGCGCTGGGAGATTTGCCTTGATCGTTACTACGGCAAGTCCGCCGTGTTGCCGACCGGCGACGACCCGATGGGGCTCAGCACAACAACGAGCCAGGCGCGCACCGGGCGCGGTGGCGGTGCATGGGCCGCATTCGGCGACTGCCGCGCCGCATGCCGCGCGCAGATTGATTGGTACGGGAGCCGCAACGACACGCAGCAGGATTTCGGTTGCCGCCTTACGCTTCACATGGAACAGTAAAAAATGAAGCGCGTCTTTCTTGTTTCACTGGCGGCGATCTTTGCATCGGCGTCAGGAGTCGCCGTGCCGATGTCGATAGGGTTCGCCAAGGACAGGGACCGGTCGGTGGAGGTCCGCGACGGAAAGGCCATGCTGGTTTCGTTCAAGGCCGTGCGCCTTGCGTTCTCCGGCAAGCGGTACAGGTTCGTGAATGGCGGCGCGACTGCAACCGATGGAGGCTATGAGGTCGCATACTGCGCACCGGACGATTTCCCGAAAGGATTGAGCATGCCTACGGTGAAAGGGCGGTTCACGCTTGCCGGGGACGATGCGGTGGACGTGCGCTTCACCGTCGGCAACGTATCGTCGAACGATGGCTTAAGCGCATCCTGCATGCTCTCCCGCCAGCACGGGAAATCGCTTGCGCGCGGGAACTGCCTGAAAGGGCAGGGGCGCTGGGTGCGTTCCGCAAATGGCGGTCAGCCGTGGGAGGAGCGTCTCGACAACGCATTGGAGTTTGTGGATGCCGACGGATGCGGAATCGCCTACCTCTCCGAGCGCCTGGAATCCGGCGAACCCGCATGGTGCGGACAGTGGGAACACCATACAAGGCTGGTGAAAGACGAGAAGGGCGGCGGATGGACGACGGGTTTCCGCATCGTGCGGGTTGATGGCGTGCGCACGCCATATGCGCAGTTGTGCGCGGCGGCGGGGATGCCGGCGCAGGTCACGCTCAAGACCACGAAGACCTACAACTGGTTCGAGAGCGCGTCAGGCGACATCGCATTCACCGGCGAGATACTGAACGTGCAGGCGTCCGCTCGCAGGTTCGAGGTGTCGTGGTGGGTGCGGGGCTTCAGCGGCGAGCGGTTCTGCGAAGGCCGGCAGACGGTTGAGATACCCTCGTTCGGGACGGCGACCGTTCCGGTGCGCTTCAACCCGCTTGAGCCGCGCGGCATCTATTTCGTCGAGATGTCCGCGCGCGACTGTGCGGACGGGCGCGAGGCGTTCGACCGCATGAACATTGCGCGTCTGCCGCCGCACAAATTCAAGGCCAGGCCGGAGAACAGCCCGTTCGGCATTGCGGCCTACTTCCCGATCCCTGACGAGGATAGCGTGCAGAAGCTCATGGACCGCATGGGCGTGATGTGGGTGCGGCATGGCGATACGCGCATACAGCATCCCCCGCGCGTTGCGTGGCGGCATGGCGGCAACCACGCGATGGACAAGTACAACCGCCCGGGTCGGGAACGCGACCAGTGGATAATAGGTGAGTTTGAGGCGTGCCGCACAAACCGCAATGAATACTGGGAGTTCGGCAACGAGCTCAACGGCGCCGTTCCGGGGATAGGGCTCAAGTGCCACGGAATAGGGCTTGCGGTAAAGGCGCCGGCATATGTCGAGTTTCTGAAGGACATCCACAGGATACGAAAGGAACGCGGCTACGAAGACATAAAGATAGTCTCTCTCGGCCTTGCAGGGTACGACAGCGTGTTCGTGCGCAGGATCAAGGAGCTCGGCGGATGGGGATGCCTCGACGGATTGTCCCTGCATCCCGGTCGCGGCAATTTCACGCCGGACTATCCGTATTTCCGGCCGGAGGCGTTTGCGGCGGATGCGGCGCAAACGACGGACGACCCGCGCTCCACGGAAAAGCTGCAGCATTCGTCGTACTGGAACTTCCTGGGTGCCGTGCGCAGCGCAATCCGTGAGGTGCGCGAATACGGCGACATGCCGATCTGGCTCACGGAGATATACACGCCGGGCGCTCCGAACACGTTCTGGGACGACAACTGGCATGACAGCGCAGACAATGTCGTTCTGATGTATACGCTTATCAAGGCGGACGGCGTAAAGTGCGGGATGTTCTACCAGATGTTCGATGGCGTCTGGTTCGATAAGCTCGGCGTGAATCCGAAAAACCGCGAATACTTTTTCGGCATGATCACGCGTGATCTGAGCTTCAAGCCGTCCATGATGGCCTACTGCAACATTGCGGAGGCTCTTGACGAGGCGTCGTTTGCAGGCTGGATGAAGTCCAGAAACGCCACAACCCACGCGGCGCTCTTTCGCACGCCGCGCGCCTTGAGGCC
>CAMPAA010000094.1 GCA_946631345.1 uncultured Verrucomicrobiota bacterium | reverse complement strand
CGGCTGATCGTCAACCACAGCGCCCAGACGAACAAGTTCTCCACGTTCGAGATGAACGGCGGCGAGGCGAAGCTGTGGTGCGACCTGGTCTGCTGGAACGCGGATCCGGACTTCCGTACGCAGGTGCGGCTCAACGGGGGCACGATCCTCTTTGGCGGACAGAACAACGGGACGCCGAAATTCGATGGCGGCAACGCCTCCGAGCTCCACTGGAACGGCACGGTGCTGAAGCCATATGTGCCTACCTATCGCTCGACCATGGATTCGATGTTTACGTACTATACCGTGCGCGAGATAGGGCCGAACGGAGCGATCTTCGATCTCTCCGAGGCGAACGTCGATCATGTGGAGCCGTTCAACAGCGCAGACGGCAAGAATCCCAGAAACTTCACCGGGACCGGCGACCTGATCGTGCGCGGCGGCGACACGAACCGCTCGCTGCGCCTTTCCTGCGACCTCTCCATCACCGGCGACTACATCGCAGAGAAGGGCGGCGTCATGGAGATGTGGCATCAGAACTACACGAAATTCGCAAACACGAAGACGGTGCGCGTGAAGGACGGCGGCGGCGTGGCAACCTATTATGCCGATCCGATCAAGAACGTCTATCTTGGCGAGACTGCGGCGGACAGCACGTTCCTGTACTGCTACGGGTTCAACGGATACTGCACCTTTGTGGTCGGCACCACGCTCTCGATAAAGGGCACGGTGTACTGCGCATGGCGCGCTTCGGGCTACGGCAATCCGCTTCGCATCCCGAAGGGCACCACGGCAATGCTTCGCGGGCCGAAGGGGAGCTTCAATGACGTGGACGTGCCGAACCAGTTCAAGCTGCATCCGCTCCTGCAGAAGGAATGGCTTACGGTGACGTTCTCGCTCGACACCTCGAATTCCGGGTACGACGTGGTGAACATGACGGCTTCCGACAATGTGTACTACGGCCCGGTGCATCCGTCACAGCCGCCGAGCGGCAAGACAAACGTGTACGACTCGTCGGTGCCGGTTTCCGGCACGCTCACGCTCTATGGCGAGACGAAAGGAAGGATGCAGGAGGATCCGTACACGAGCGACGGCGGTACGGTGAGGGTCGTGGAGCCGCTTTCAGGGAACGGCACGATCAAGCTCACGTCCGGGCGCATCGAGGGGCGTCCCGAATACTTCAACGGGATCTCGCTCGATCTGCAGAACGCATCGGTTCGCTTCACGGAGAGCGGCAAGACAACGGTTAACCTCAAGAACCTTGGCAACTCCGGCACGGGTCTCGGAGTTGAGGTGGCCGAGGGCAAGACCGTGTACGCGACGGGCCTGCTCACCAACAACTCCACGCTCGTGAAGAACGATCCCGGCACGCTCGTTCTGCAGAGCGACAAGGACTTCACGCTGCTTGCGAACGGCAATAAGAACGCCGCCGGAGCATGGGCTCCAGGATCCGTGCCGACCAACGGCGACATCAAGAGCGGGAACGGCGTGACGGTCCTTGCGGGAACGCTCGCCCTCGACATGCCCCATCTTGCAATGGCGACAAATGCATGGAACAACGAGAACCTTGTGGCGGGAGGCCATCCGATTCCCGACGGCAAGGGCGGCGCATACCCTGCGGTTCTCGAGGTCTGGCAGGGCGACATCGACAGCTCCTTCGGCGGACTCTACATCGGGCGGCGCGTAGACGGCCAGTGGGACGACTGCTCCAAGTTCACTACGCGGCCGTACACGGCGTACAACCAGTACGGCGGCAATGTGCGGGTCAAATGGATCATCATGGGCTACGGCAACTACTATTTCAAGGATTGCGCCCGCGACGAGCTGAACCTCTACGGCGGCCTGCTCGATGTGGGCACTGCGCGCATTGCCGTGGCTCACATGAGCACAAACGTCAAGATCGGCGATGACGAGAAGGAAGGCGTCATCAACGTCTATGGCGGAGAGCTTCGCAAGGCGAACGGCAGCGAACCGTTTGCCGTTGCCGGATACTATAATGACGAGGAGAAATATGGAGTGATGGCCTATCCCGCGCGCGGCACGATCAACGTCTATGGCGGCGCGATAAAGGTGGAGCCGCCGCTTACGATAACCGTGCCGCATACCACGAACGCCATTGCCAAGGTGAACATGTATGGCGGCGTGATAGAGGCGCAGAATTTCGTGCGCCGGTATTCGTACAACAGGGCTGAGGGCTACATCCACTTCGACGGCGGCACGTTCCGCCCGCTCCAGGATGACGGCAACCTTGCCGGGTTCTCGGCTGTGACGGTTGGCGCAGGCGGCGGCATTATTGACGTCCCGGCAGACCATACGTACAACGTGTCGCAGCTCGCGCACGACTCCACGCTCGGCGATACGGCGGACGGCGGCTTCGGCGCGTCCGGCGAGGGTACGCTCATCCTGCGCGTGGCCAACGGCTTCACCGGTCCTACGCGCGTGAAGGGCGGTGCCACGCTGAAGCAGGGCGTGGCAGGCGCATTCTCCGGTTCCGCGGAGCTGGAAGGCGGCACGCTCAACCTGAACGGCATTGCCACGACCTTCGGAACGGTGAAGGGCCACGGAGCTGTCATCGGCGACTTGACTGTCACGGAGTCGCTTGAGCTGGATGGAGAGCTTGCGGTTACGGGCAACCTCACCCTTGCGGATGGTGCCGTGCTGAAGATGTCCGTCGCCGACGACGGCACCGCGCTGTCCTGGCTCGGCGTGACCGGCACCCTTGCCGGAGGCCGCAATGTCACGGTGAGCTTCGGCCGCTACGACGATACGGCGTTCGAGGATGACCTCACGGTCCAGATCGGTGAGGTCGGGTCCGGTTCGTCGTTCTCCGCGCAGGCGGTGCGGGCGACCACCGGCAACGCGATGCAGGCGAGCGTGAGCCTCTCCGGCGGAAAGCTCATGCTTGGCGTGCACAAGCGCGGCCTTGTGCTGCGCTTCAGGTAGCGGCGTGGCGGCCCTACCGCTGGGCGTTGGGTTTGGCGAGCGCGCCGGCGGCGAGGAGGGGAATGGCGTAGAACCAGTGTGCGCAGTATATCTGCGCCTCCTCCATGCCCCAGAAGCACGCGAAGTGTATCGCGGCGTCGATGGCGAGCGTTGCGGCGAGCATCCGCACGAGAAGGGTGCGCCGCATCCGCCACGCCCCGACCGCCGCAATCAGGTATGTCGCGGCGCACAGCGCGTACTGCCACCATGAGCCGTAGCCCTCGGTGATCCTCGATACCGAGTACGGCGCGCCGTGGGGGATTATCGGTTCGCACAGGAACATCTCCGCCATGCGCAGGCGCTGCCCCCACGAAAGGCCGTGCGGTATGCTTGCGAAAAGCTCTTTGAAGGCGGATGCCACCGTGCGGCCGCCGTCGCCGCCGAGCCATACGAGCTTCACCGCGTAGAATAGCGCCCCCGCCGCCGCAAGAGCGAGCGCGCCGGCTGCGATGAAGAGCCATGTACGCCGCGAAGGGCGGCGCGCCACAATGAACGATAGCGCCGTCTTCACGCCCTGGGTGATGGTTATGCCGCCGCTCAGGAGGAACAGCGCGCCCCATCCTATGCGGTCAAGCCTGCGTCTGCTTCCGGCGAATGGGGAGTGGAGCCCCCACCAGAGCACCGCCAGCGCCAGCAGCATCGACACCGGGAAGCTTTCCGGGCCCGCCGCCAGATACCGCATGTAGCCGAAGCACGCGAAGCCGCTCGCGCATACCGCCGCCTTCAGCCGCCCTACGCCTTCGATGCGCGCGGAGATTCGGTACACCAGCCATACGCACGCCGTGACTATTGCGGAGAAGATGAGCGACAGATATCCCCAGTACGCCACGAACGAGAGCCGCGCGATCCTTGCCCCGAATAGCGGTATCGGGCTCATCAGCCACCCGAACAGCGGATGGCGGAATCGCGTGAAGAGTATGAGCCGGTGGTCGGCGAAGAGCAGCCCGTGTCCGTTGTAGTCGAACCCGTGCAGCTCTCCGGGGTCTGCATCGAGCGGAATCTGTCCGCGCAGCCACAGGCCGTATGCGAAATACAGCGCGCCAAGCGCGAGGAAGGCGATTGCCTCGGCTGCGATCGCCGCCTTTCGGCGGTGCGGTGCGGGGGAGGTGGCGGCGGGCGGCGTCATTTTGCCCTTATCCTCGCCTGCTCCTCAGGCGTGTAGCGGCAGCCCTCGGGTTTCCCTGGCTCCCATGCCATGTCGTAGCCGCCTGGGTCGGGCGCGTTCTGCGGTATGACGAACGTCTCCCTGCCGTCCTTGCCGGTCACGATCTTGCCGCCGTCCTTGACGACGACCTTGCGCGCGAGCCGTTCGCATACCTCCACGAGCGACGGGAAATCGTAGGAAGTGAACGAGTACTTGCGTGCCCTGTCGAGCGCCGAATAGTACTTGGCCGGGATGTTCCTGAGGCCGAGGCTGGTGAAAAGCACTCCTGCGGCGCTGGATGGGTTGCAGTCCGAGTCGTAGCCGCCGCGCGCTGAGATGCGGATGGTCTTCTCCGGGTCGCCCTCGCCCCACAGCAGGCCGAGCAGCACCATCGCGCCGTTTATCTTCACGTCGATGTCTCCGCTGGACGCCTTCTGGTAGTCGGGATGGTCGCGCCACTTGGCTTTTGCGCACCTCCAGGCGTGCTTCCAGTCCTTCGGGTCGGTGCGGTGCCACGCCAGCATGTCGCGCACCATCTGGGCGTAGAGCGATTCGCGCGGGATGCAGGCGAGGCCGGCCTCGACTATCTTCACGCGGTCCGTCTCGAAGAAGGCCTCGGCGTACATTCCGCCGATGAACTGCCCGCCGTACACGCCGTCTCCGTAGTTCATCAGTCGGCCGAACAGGTTGCCAAGCTCCACCACGCGCTGCGGGCATCCGGGGGAGATTAGGCCAGAGAAGTCGGCCTCGATCTGGTAGTCGATGGCGGTGGCGTAGCGATTGAACGCCGGGTGGGAGGAGTCAGGCGGAGCGATTCCCTTGCGCAGGTTGGTGCGCCCCGCGTTGTTGGCGCACCACAGCCTGTAGCGCGAGTTGGCGAAGTCTATGCCGGCCTGGCGGATGGATACGTTGAGGCCGTATCTGTCGAGCGTCTCGAGGAACGTCATTTCAACGTAGAGGTCGTCCTGGTCGAACCCCTCGTTGATCATAGGCGGAGACCATTCGCGCAGGGCTGAGTCCGGCGCGATCACGCCGTTGAACTTGAACTCCGTCGGAGCTCCCCATACGACGCCGGCGATCTGGCCGATCCACCCTGCGATCATCCGTTCCTTGTATTCGGCTACGGATATGGTTCTCGCCTGTATCCCCGTCACCGCCAGCGCCACCGCCAGCGTCGCCGCCACGTACCTGTATCTTCTGCTCATGCCCCGTAGTATAGCATAAAGATACCGCAGAATGAACCGTGTCCCGAAAACCTCCGCAATTTTTTGGGAAAACGCGGTGGAGATTGTCACAACAGGCGGGGTTTCTGGTATAATGCACGCCAATGGAATTGGGATGCCCAGATAGGGCGATGGTTTTCTATGGAATAGAAACGCTTGCGTCGTTCGGTACGACAAGTACATTTCTATGGAATAGAAACGCTTGCTTCGATTGGTACGACATGTGCATTTCTATGGAATAGAAATGTATGTTTCGTTCGGTACGAAGACTGCGTTTCTATTGAATGGAAACCACATTCCCTGTAGGGGCATCCAATTCGACCGATAGGGACGAGACAGGAAAGGAAACAGGAGATGGATAATAACATTGCGTTCTCATTGCACAGAGTGTCGAAGGCACTCACCGCAAAGCCGTTCTACAGAGCGGTCTTGCAGAACAACGGTGTATTTGGACTTGATGAGCTTGCGGAGCGGCTTGCCTCGCATACCAACATCAAAGATGTGGACTGGCGGTACTTCATAAATGCAATCGCCGACGAGGTTGAGAAGTCGCTGTTGGAAGGGAACAGGGTCAATTTCGGGCGACTTGCGCTGGGTCTTGCCATACAAGGCTCGTTTGCCAGCGAGGATGAAGAGTTCGACAAGTCAAAGCACAGGCTTGCCCTCTTTGTGCGCGCACTCAAGCCGTTCAAGGCTACACTTGACGGGGTCGCTCCCGAGAATGTCGCACGAGGACTGACCTGCAGCGTTGGCAGCGCGATGGATGCGGTCACAAAACGGCTGTCGGAGGTGACCGGCACGAATCTGCTGCTCATCCAGGGGCGGCATCTTGGGATTTCGCCAGACAATCCGGACGAAGGCGTATGGCTTGCCGACCCCAAGACCGGGGATGCTGTCGCCAGAGCCCGTGTGGAATGCAGCGATGAGCAGACCATCGACTGCGTTTTCGTGGAGCCACCTGCGCCGGGCGAGTACACGCTTGTCGTGAGTTGCCGCAACGGCGCGCGCGAGTCGCTGAGCCCAGCCGTCGCCAAGGTGAAGAACTTCAAGGTGTTGGCAGCCACAGCGGCGGGGGAAAAATATTTGCGTGCAAATGCTATGTGCGGATGCAGCGCGGGGCGGTTTTGGTATAATCTGCGCCCATGGGAATCCATTGGGAGCTTGGCAGAGGATGAGGGTGCTCGTCTATCTGGAGAGGGCGGATGCGCGCGGCGGCATTGAGGTGTTCGCCGAGCGTCATGCCGCCCGTCTGCGCGCCGAAGGGCATGAAGTGGATGTGGCAGACCGCCTCCCTTCAGATTTCGGAGGATATGACGAGATCGTCATCCACAAGTGCTCGGATGTGGCGACGCTCGAGAGATTTCCGGCGGCAAGGACTGTCTTGTACGTCCATGACCACGAGCCGATATGCCCGCGCACATATGCCTATACGCCGCTGAAGCGCAACTGCACGCGCGTGAGCGGCGTGTGGCCATGCCTGTTCTGCGCGCCGGTGTGCCGTTCGTGGGCGGCGGCGCTTTGCCGGGTGCTGTCGCAGGCGCGGCGCAAACGCGCTATGGCGCGCTTCAAGAGGATCGTCGTCATTTCGAAGTTCATGAAGGGGCGGCTTGTCGAAAACGGAATCCCTGCCGACAAGATAGCGGTGGAGCCGCCCGTGATCAGGCCTGCGGCACCGTGTTCCGGTGAAATCCCCGGCGTTGACCTGCTCTATGTCGGGCAGCTCATACGCGGCAAAGGCGTGCAGCAGCTGCTCAAGGCCATGGCAAGGATGGCGACTCCGCGCACGCTTGATGTCGTTGGCGCGGGCAACATGGAGCCGGAGCTGAAGGCCCTCGCAGGCAGGCTTGGCGTAGCGGAGCGCGTAAGGTGGCGCGGCTTCCAGGAGAATCCGCAGGACTGGATGCGGGCGGCGAAGTGCGTGGTGGTGCCGAGCTTCTGGCAGGAGCCGTATGGGCTGGTCGCCGCTGAAGCTGTGGCGCTTGGCCGGCCAGTGGTGGCGTTCGCGGTCGGAGGGCTTCCGGAGGCCTGCGGCGGCAAGGCGACGCTTGTGCCGGCCGGCGACTTGGATGCGCTGGCGCGGGCGCTGGAAAGGAGCGGAACTTGATGGAAAGGAAGGTAAGGGCGTTCGTCTTTGTCGATGCGCTCGGGTGGAGGCAGGTCGAGCGGTATGGGTTCCTTTCGGACCTTCTTCCGTACAGGCGTGAGATAGAGATGCAGTTCGGATACAGCTGCACGGCCATCCCCACGATCCTTACCGGCGAACGCCCGTCCGTGCACGGCCATCTTGCGTTCTACGACTATGCGCCGGAGAGAAGCCCGTTCAGGGCGATGCGCCTGCTCGCGCCGTTCCTGAGACCGCGCGGGTTCTGGCGGCGCGGTCGCGTGCGGAACGTCCTATCCAAGCTCATCAAGCGGCTGTACGGGTTCACCGGCTACTTCCAGCTGTACGGAATGCCGATAGAGCGCCTGCCGAAGTTCGACTACTGCGAGAAGACGGATCTTTTCGTGAAGGGAGGTCTGAAGCCGGTGCGGAACCTTGCGGACGTGTGGAGCGCGCAGGGGATGCGCTACCACATCTCCGACTGGCGGCTGCCGGAGTCCGAGAACTTCCGCATCGCGGCGGATATGTTCAGGAAGGGGGCTGTGGACCGCGCCTTCGTGTATTCGGCTGCGTTCGATGCGCTCCAGCACGACAACGTCGGGCGCGACGACATACTGCGCCGCAAGGTGGAGGCCTACGCCGAATCGGTGCGAGAACTCCACCGCGCGCTGTCCGAAGGGGGGCGTCCGTTTGAGCTTACCGTGTTCTCTGACCACGGCATGACCCCTCTGCGCGGCACGGTCGATGCGCCAGCCGCGCTCGGGCGGACGGGGCTTGCATGGGGCGAGGACTATGCGAGCGCGATCGATTCCACGATGGCACGATTCTGGTGGCTGAAGGACGGGGCCGAGGCGAAGGTTCGAGATGCGTTCGCCGGATTCCCCGGCCACTGGCTCACGGAGGGCGAGATGCGCCGCCACGGCATCTGGCGCGACGACCGCAAGTTCGGCGACGCGATATTCCTGGCAGACGCAGGAGTGCAGTTCTGCCCGAGCGACATGGGCGTGAAGCCGCTGAACGGCATGCACGGCTTCGACCCGGCGGACGAGGATTCCCGCGCCTGTTGGCTCTCGACCGTTCCGGTGCCGGAAGGGGTGAGCCGCGTGTGCGACTATTTCAAGGTAATGGTGTCGCAAGTGTGATATAATTATCGACCATCAAGCACAAGGAGATTCTGAAATGGCACTCAATATCGTCAAAGACATCGACAGCCGCGTGGCCGTCAGGAACGTACTAATGTCGGTTTCCGACAAGACCGGGCTCGAGACTTTCGTGCCTGCTCTCGTAAAGGCATGCCCGGGCGTGAAGATTTATTCTACCGGCGGCACATACGTCAAGGTGAAGGAGATTCTCGGGGCCGCTGCGGAGCAGACGCTCGTGGCCGTGAGCGACTACACCGGCCAGCCGGAGATGCAGGGCGGCCTCGTGAAGACCCTCGACTTCAAGATCTACCTCGGCCTTCTCTCCGAGACGTACAACGATGCGCACCAGGCTGACCTCAAGCGGCTTTCGGCGCTCCCGATCGACATGGTGGTGGTGAACCTCTACCCGTTCCAGCAGACGGTGGCCAGGCCGGACGTGACGCCCGAGATGGCACGCACCAACATCGACATCGGCGGCCCGTGCATGGTGCGCGCATCCGCCAAGAACTATCTGCGCGTGGCATCCGTCACCGACCCTCTCGACTACGGCAGCATCGCCTCCGAGCTGGAGGCGCACGGCGGCACAATCGGCCTCGACACGCGCTTCAAGCTCATGAAGAAGGCGTTCGCCCACACCGCCGCCTACGACACCGCAATCTCGCAGTTCTTCGCTTCGCGCACGTGGGACGAGGTAAACCGCACCTACGACCAGCACTGATCCGCGGCCGGAATCACAGCCACTGTTTTGGCGCAATGGCATAATGAAACAACAGAAGGAGAAACCATGAAGATTAAAGCACTTTGCATCGCAACCCTGGCCGCCGCCGTCGCGTCGGCCGCAGCCCCGAAGATCAAGCCCGTACTGACGGTTCCGCATGAGCTGGACTGCCTGCTGAAGTCAGGGCACATTCAGGGCGCGTGTTGTTCGGAGCAGGGAGTGTACCTGTCGCACCAGCTCGGCATCGACAAGATCGGATGGGACGGCAAGCTCATCAAGCACATCGACGCCCCCGCCCATCTTGGCGACAGCGCATATGCCAACGGCAAGGTATACGGAGCGTTTGTGATCCGCGACAAGGCGCTCAGGAAGGACGGCAAGCTGGGACTGGTGCGCGTGTGGGACGAGAACCTCAACCAGCTCAAGGAGGCATGGTTCGACGAGGCCCTCGACGGCATCGTAGTGCTGGGCGACACGGTGTATGTCGGCGTTGACAGGTGGGGGCACAAAAAGCATCCGCTCTGCTGCGTGAAGCGTCTCGACCTCGACCTCAACGACAAGGGCAACACGGATATCGACCTTGGGTACGAGATACACTACGGCGTGCAGACGATGGGCACCGACGGCAAGGACCTGATCTTCGGCAACTATGGCGGCACTTCGGTAGTGAGCGCCGACCTGAAGACGAGCAGAAGGGTCGCGTTCGGATGCTCGGAGGGGCTCGGGCTTGTGCCGAAGTCCGTTGCGAAGTGCGACGCGAAGGTGTTCTTCAAGGTGTCGGCGATGGGCGGCAACATGCAGGGCTGGCGCAAGGATCCAGTGAACAACCCGCCGCGCATCCGCCTCGACTTCTTCGAGTACACCGCCGACGGCAAGTTCGTCAACATTAACGAGCCAGTTGCAAAGTCACGCAAATGACAAGGCGTATGCCGGTTCCGATTGCGCCGGAATAAAGCGGTTTGAACTTGCGGAGGGTCTTGCGATGGAGGTCGCGCATGACACTTGAAAGCACCATTGCAGGTTCATGGTATCCAAAATCTGCATCCGACATCAAGACGCTCGTCGATGGATGGGAACGCATGATGCGCAATGCAAATGCCACGGCCGGTCAACCTCCCAACGTCCTCATCCTTCCCCATGCTGGCTGGGCGTATTCCGGTGAAACAGCTTGGTCTGCCGTTCGGATGGCAAAGGACGCGGATTTCAAGCGCGTAGTCGTTCTTGCGCCAAGCCACCGCGCATGGATAGAAAACCGTCTCGTCGCGCCGGAATCTGATTTTGTCTCGACACCGCTCGGCAGGATCGAAATCGACCGCGACTGGCTCGACCGGCTTTCGCTTCTTGCGCCTGTAGCCAAAAACGACGGTATCCATCAAGGTGAGCACGCAGCGCAGATAGAGTATCCGCTTCTCCAACAGGCGCTTGCGCGTCCGTTCAAAATCATCCCGCTCATCATGGGCGGTTTCGGCGCAGACCAGATGGGGATGTGTGTTCGCGCTCTGTCGCGGCTCATGGACGGCGATACGCTGCTTGTCGTATCATCCGACTTCACGCACTACGGCAATGACTTCGCTTATGCGCCGTTCGGCACGGATGGAGGCGAAGACGTGCGGAAAAAGGCCGCCGCGCTTGACGCCGAGGCGTTGTCCCTGATTTCAAAGCGCGATGCCGACGGATTTTCTGCGTTCATCAAGCGCACAGGCGCGACCATATGCGGTCACATCCCCATCGAGCTTGCATTGCGCTCGTTCCCTCCCGCCGGTTCCTCGGTTTCGCTTGTCCGCTATGCGACTTCAGGCGACCGCGATCGCGACTTCAGGAGGTTCGTGTGCTACGCAGCGGCGGCGGGGCGCATAGAATGGCCC
>CAMPAA010000093.1 GCA_946631345.1 uncultured Verrucomicrobiota bacterium | reverse complement strand
CTCGAAGTGCGTGATGCGCTTGCCGCGCACCGGTTCAAGATACCACGGCGAATTCGTCGCGCAGGCGTAGGAATCCACGTACAGTCCGAAGCTAACGGAGAGCTGTGCGCGGTACTTCGCCCTGTTCTCCGGCGCGACGAGCGGCAGCACGCCTGATATCTGGTCGCGCACGCTGCGGTAGAACTGGTTCTTCGACGCGCGCGCAAGGTAGCCGAAGCTTTCGTTGCCGTCCACGAGCCTGGCCTGCGGCGGCAGTACGTCAAGGATGCCGTTGACGAAGCTCGGCCAGAGGTCGCGCTTCTCCTCCATGAGCGAGACGGGATCATCGCCCCTTGCGTACTCCGTGTCGGTGGTGAGCAGCTGGAACGAGAGGATTACGGCCTCCGGATAGGCCCGGAACACGCCGCCGAACACCTCCGCGCCGCGACGCCGCGCAAGCGCCTTCGCCACCGGCCACTCCGGATCCCCCTCCTGCCACCTGAACTGCCGCTTCTTCCAGTAGTCCTCGAAGTCCGTTAGCAGACCCTTGAACCCGACCTTCTTCGAGAGCCGCGCGAGCGCCGCCATGTTGCCCGCGTAGAGCGCCCACGCAGAGTCGTCCGTCCATGCAAGCCGAGCCTTGCGCGGAGCGGTGTTCACGCCGAAGAACGAGTGCTTCATCGACGGGTGCTTCGTCAGCTCCGTGAACACCGGCGCGAGCGCGTCAAGTTCGGCGTCTGTCCAGCGCGGCTCCTCCATCACGTGACGGTGGTGCTGGGCGTCCGAGCCGGGCAGGAGAGTGCGCACTCCGAGCGAAAGGCCGTCGCAGCCGGTGCGGTCGAACTCGTCGGCGTGCGCGAGTATCTCCTGCGGCGTGACGTCCCCGAGCTCCCAGCTCGAGAATATGTACTTCTTGGCGGCGAAGGCGCTCAGCGCGCAAACGGCGGCGGCAAATGCGACGAACTGTCTCATGCTCCCCTTTCGTTCAGCGTATCGAGAACGCGAAGCCCGGAGGGTTCTTCTGGCATTCGTATGCGCCGATGTCGATCCCGTCGCCGAACACGCGCGCATTGCCGGCGAGATCACTCTCGCCCACGAGCGCGAGCAGCCAAGGCTCGCGGCATCCCGCGTTGCACGCCGCCGACTTCCACCTCGGCGTGTAGTTCCCGTTCGCCGCATCCTCGAACTTCATGTCGGCAATCTTGCGCGTGTTCGCGACGCCGTCGTTCGTCACGAAGCCGTCGGCGTCCAGCGTGGTGTCCGAATCGCACGTTCCGAACACGCAGTTCGTCATCACAAGCGGCAGATTGCCGTTCGCGTTATGTGCGCGAATGTCCTGTTTCCACACGCCATTTCCAGTGCCAAACGTATTTCCCTCAAGCACTGTATTCCACATAGAGCATCGAGTGCATATGCCACCGTAGTTGCCGCCATTCTGGCTGGCATTGCCAATGTAGGTGCAGTTCGCTATGAACTTCTTGCTGGATATCTGACCGTAGGATGTTGACACATTTCCCTTAAAGAGGCAGTTGACGTTAGTATGTCCGGCATCGGTGCTGCTGGCATCTATGGCTGTGGAGGCATATGTGTTGGTGTTGTTCAAAAAGAGGCAACCGTAGAGATTGCAGTCATAGGTTGTGCTTCGGGACGCTATATGGCATTGAATGGTGCTGTTTGTGATCTCGCATATGTGAAGGAGTCCACCGTTGGCTGATCCTGTTGTCCTGTTGAGCGTCAGGGTGCAACCTTCGAAAGTGGAGGCTCTGGCCAGATATTCCGCAGGAACGTTGTTTGATATGGTGCAGCTTGAGAGATGGGAGTTGCGAATCAGGCCATACGCATTCTGATTGGCCGCACTCGTACTGTTGCTGGCGATCAGGCATCCGGACAGGTTGCACGTGTGGACAAGATGTTCCTTCGCAAAGTTGTTCGTAAATACGCAGTCTGAAAGCTCCATGCCATAGACTATCCCGTTGCCTCCGAAATCATGATGGTTTGCCGAAAACGTGCAGTCGGAAACAGAGATGAACGCCCCTTCTGTTCTGTAGTACAGCACGGCACCATGGCCCCACTTGGACGATGCATTGTCGACAAACGTTCCGCACTCGATTTCCGTGGTGTCCGAAAATCCCGACCATGAATAGTTCTTTTGACCAACGCATATTCCGCCGCCATTGCCCGCTTTATTCCCCAGAAACGTGCAATCGAAGCATTTTCCAATCAAATAAAGGCCGCCTCCAGACTCAGTGGCTGAGTTCGTGGCAAACGTGCAGTTCCATGCACCCTGAATGTAATGAATTTCCTGACCGCCACCGCCACTTGTATACAACCCACCGCCATAACCTGCTGTATTGTTGGCAAAATAGCAGCCGACTGCACGTCCCAAATAGCACCCGCCACCACTGGAACCGGCATAGTTGTTTGTTACGATAAGGTTGCTGTATAGCGTTGTGCCATTTGCGGAAATGCCGCCACCGTTACCGGTCCAGTAACCACCTGTCACCGTCAGGTTGGATACGTTCATCCACCCGTAGTTGCCGCCGCCATCAAGGGCAAGAACGCGGTGCGCTTCCGCTTCGCCGCCGCCAAGCAGGACTGTATCTTCCGGCCCATCCCCCAATCCGGCAATCATTCCGTGCTGACATGCTGCAATGTAGAGGTGGCTGGCGGTTTTCATGTAGATTCCGCTCAGGTCATATACACCAGGCTGAAGCCAAATTCGCATCTTGGATCTGTCAGCGTTTGGGTCAGTCAGAACGGTATTCACATACGTCAGCGCGTTCGTGAGAGCGGCCACGTTGCCCACGCCGTTCGGGGCTTCGATCGTCGCCTCGTACGCCGCCTGCGCGCCAAGCGCGAGACCGGCTGCCATCACAGCAGACAAGAGAGTCCTGTCTTTATTTCTTTTTTCTTTCACGGTTGCACTCCTTTCGGATTGTTGCTTACGGCAATGTCATCAAACCATTTCGGCAATTCGCCCTTCGGCAGGTGGATCGCAAATCCGCCGTCATCCGAATAGCTCGCAATATAGCGCATCTCCGCGCCAGAGTTGTCGAAGAAAAACGCACGCGAAAGGTGCGGCATGGCCAGGCTTACGTTCGCGAGTGAGCGCGAATAGCGCTCTCGCACCTTCTCCGGCGGTACATCGTGCCCGCCTTGCGCATAGCGTCTCGCAACACGGTCTGCGTTGATTTCTGGATCGTCCGTAGCTATGTAGTAAAGATATGTCCGGTATCCTGCCGATTTCGCCTTCGCGAGTGCGGCGATCTTGGACGGGTGCGAGAACACCGTTTCCTGTGAAAAGCTTACGCCACGGTTGATGCATTCATCCTGCAGAAAGTTCACTATCAGGGCCACCGTGTAGGAATTGACCGCCGCTTTGGAATTGAACCGCACACAGTCCTCATCCACAGATATCTCCCCTGAACGGAATCGGGCTTTCTCCGCATCGCCATATTCCGTTCCCTCTGCGTATGCGGCAAGGTTTTCGCCGTCTATCGGGAACGGCGCAAAGAACGCTCCTGTGCGTTTCACCTGTGCAAACACATCATCGGCATTGAGCATTGTGTAGAAGTTTACGGCATAGTCACGCATGAGCCACGCCGTGAGCGTGGACTTTCCTGAGCCATTAGGCCCAGCAATCATCCTGAAGCGCTTCATCATCGCGGGGGAAGCTCCTTCACCAACTCTTCGCGCCCATCCGCCCATCGGCGGACGATGCGGTTGCCGACAAGTATGGTAATCGGAAGCCCCGCCTCGAACGTGCGGCGCACGGCATCTGCGCTGCACTCGCGCGCAGCCTTGGCCAGTTTCTTGTCCAGTTCCGTCATCATCGCAACCTGCCGTTCCCTTTTGCCGCAAATTATACACCAAACGCCGTCACTGCGCAAATGCCGTCATTTCGCTTCAGGCTACTGTTTCTTCCTTGGAACCTGGCGCAGCTCCTGCGCGCCGTCCGGAACGTCGCGCAGCTTCACGAGCCGCAAGCCGGAGAACATGAGCCGCTCGCCGGCCTTCTGCTTCGCGTTAAGGCCGAGGTTAAGCCCATTCACGTCCTCCGGCACGCGCGCGAATATCCAGCCCGTGCGCCATCCGTCTGCATCGGGCCTGTCCCACACGGCCTGCACACCGCCCTTGTCGTAGCGCCAGCTTCCATTCTTCTGCCAGCCAACGCCCACGCTACCGCCCGCTCCTTTCATCGCGACCTTCACGCCATACCACTCGCCGAACTTCAATCCGCGCAGCGTGAAGTTCACGCTACCGTTGCCCACGCCAGTCAGCACGCGGCATTCGCCGCGCCCGGCAACCATCTCCTTCGTGAACGTGCCTTTGAGGGTGTTCGTGTTCGCGCTCTGCCATTCCCACACCTTCGCCTTGCCAAGCACATCCTCCGGCGTGCCGGCGGCAAAGCGGCGCTTCACGTATCCGACGGGATCCTTCAGTCCCCACAGCACATCCGCGTAGCCGGGCAGGGCATCATCGAGCGACGCTTCGCCGCCCCACCACTCGTCCCACCAATGCCGGTGGTCAAGCCCCTTCCAGTTGACGAACGTGCGATGCTCGCCCCAGAGCCAGATGTATTCGTCGCACGCCTCGAGCGCGCCTGCGAGGTTCTGCTCAAAATGCATCAGACGCGAACCGTTCACGGGCCCGAAGTACCAGCCGCTCTTCTCCTCGTGCCAGGCGTAGGAGTCGGGGTACTGTCCGAAGCTCACGGAAAGCTGCGCGCGGTACTTCGCGCGGTTCTCGGGGGCGACGAGGGGCAGCACGCCGGAAAGCTCATGCCGCGCCTGACGCAGGAAGTCCGCGTTCGCCGTCCTGAGGCGGTAAAGCTCCGCGCCATCGACAAGCTTCACCGTGGGCGGCATCGCGTCGAGTATGCCGTTGAAGAACGCCGGATACAGGTCGCCCCTGTCGCGCATCAGGCCAACGGGATCGGGCGTGTCGCGATAGCACGTCTCGTGAGAAATGAACTGGTACGTGAGCCATGTCATATCCGGGAACGACTTGAACATCGCGCCGAACACCTCTGCGCCGCGACGCCGCGCGAGGGCGTATGTCTCGTCGTAGGACGGATCCTCGCCCTGTTTCCACCTGTACTGATGCTGATTCCAGTAGTCCTCGAAGTCCGAGATGATCCCCTTCAGTCCACCCTTCCGCGCGACCGACGCAATCACAGCAAGGTTCGCTGCAAAGCGCGCCCATAACGCATCGTCCCGCCAGTCGATACGCGTCTTCGGCGCGCCGCCTGCGCGGAACATGCTCTCGGAAAGCCCGGGCTTCTTCGACATCTCGCGCAGCGACGGCAGCATCCACTCAAGGTCAGCCTCGGTCAATATGCGGTCGTCGTTGAGAGCCAACGCACGCTTCGTGCGCCCGCCTTTCCGCGCCTCCTGCATACGCGGATATATGCCCACGCCGTCCGCACCCGCCGCATACAGCGCATCTGCGTTGCGCACGATCTCCGCCGGGGTGAGGTCGCCCGTATCCCAGCCTACGAATATCAGCTTCTTTGCGCCCTCGGAACAGAGCGCGAACGCCGAAGCGACGGCCAGAAGCATCAGATGTTTTCGTCTCATCATCCTCCCTTTACTTGAATTGCGGCGAATGATACCACAAGTTCATTTTTTTTTTCAACCCAATCAGAAAAGCACATAGCCGCCGTTCCAGGCTGAAACCGCAGGCAGCGTCACGACGGCCTCTCCGTCGCGACGCACAACCGGCACCACGGTGTCATTCTCGTCGAACGCCAACCATGTCGCCTCCCTGACATTCTCGGGAACGCCGCGCAGACGGAGCCGCACCGCGCTCGCCGTGCCAATGGTCGTGTTGACGAACACGACCGAGGCGAGCGTGCCGTCCTTGCGCACGCGCGGCTGGATGAACGAACGCGATGGGGAATCAGCCACCACCGGCGATTTCCCGTGCGACGCCCAGTCCGCAAGGCGATGCATCTGCACCACCCTGTCGCCGGACGCGACGCTCATTGACGATGTGAACGCCGCGTGGCCGAACACGACGCGGCGGCGTCCTGCCGGAGTCTCGTAGATCGCCACCGCAACGCCTGGCGACGATCCATCCCCCGCATCGGAGAAGTATTCGCCAACGGCGCGCGCACCGTCCGCAATATCAAGGAAGAAGCTTGTCCCGGAAACCGGGGCCTCGCGCGCAAGCAGTCTCTCATTGAGCGGATCGTCGCGGAAGCGTTCGCGCAGACCACCCGCGAACCTGCGGCATCCAGCAAGGCCGATCTCGCCGCCGAACCCGGCCCGGCAGAGCGCATCCGCCGCCGCTCCCTCAAGCAGCAAATCCTCCTCCAGAAGACGGCGCACGGCATCCGGTCCAGACTTTATCGCCGCCTCGGCCTTCGCTCCCGTCAAGAACCGCGCGAGCCCGGAGCGCGCGCCTTCGATAAGCGGCTTCAGCGGCAGTGAGGATGTCTGCATCGCAAGCGGCGGCAGATCGCACACCCCGTATCCCTCGCGCACCGCCCCTTGGTTCGCCGCCACGTACCGCTTTAGCATCGCCGCGTTCCGCGCAAGGGGCGCGAGTATTTCGCCGCCGTACCATTCCGGCGTCTCGAATCCGGCGTCGATCACGAGCGCGGATATTGCGTTCATCCCCTGTGCGAGGCTCTCGATCGCCTCGAGGAGAACGCCGCGTCCGGTACGGCATGCGAATGAACGCGGGCACGACTCTATCTCAGGGCATCGGCGGTCGATGAATGGAAGAGGCCCGATGGTATCGATCTGCATGGCCAAGGTATAGGCCTTTTCGATCTGCGAACGCGGATCGTAATCGAAGTACGATCCCGCGCCGGGCCGCATCCCCACCGGAAGGCCTGTCGCGGCATAGCACGCCTCGTACAGCGCACGGTGCTCAGGGAAGCATGCGCCCGGCTGCTGGATGCACATGCGCGTCGTTGGCGATGCCGCATGCACCGCCTCGCCTATCGCCCGCACGAGCGCCGCCTCGCCCTCGAACGCGAACGCCCGCCACCGTGCCGCCAGCGCGGCATTGGTCTTCATCTCCGACACGAGCTGTTCGCGGGTGCGCTTCCTCCCCGCCTTGGCGGCGAACACCTCAAGGCAGTGCGCACAGTGGCATCCCCAGCCGCTGTTGGCAAGGTGTGGATGGTGACGGATTATGCGGATGTCGTCGTCGATCCATACGGAATACGGCCGCATCGCCGCCGCATACAGCGCGGCCATCTCGCGCATGTACGCGATGAAACCTGGCGCGCGGAAGCAGTTGAGACGCTTTGCGACGGCGCCGTCCTCCGCCACGTATGTCTGCCACGCTATGCCGGAGTTGTCGGAGTATTGCGTGAGCGTTTCGCCATGACCTATCGTGGCCTGTATCTGGAGGGACGGCTCGATCTCCAGGTTGCGCAGCTCCTCCGCAGCGCGGCCGAGGCGTTCGGCGTTCGCCCTGTGCTCGGTCATCTTCGGGAAGGATATTCCGGTCGAGAACCACACCTCGTCCACTCCGGCGCGGTAACGGCGGAACTGCTCAAAGGTCGCCCGCCAAACCTTGTCTGAATCCGTCTGCGGCTTTCGGAGACGTATCGCCGAAAACGGTATCGCGCCATAGGCGGCAAATCCCTGTGCAGCCATCGCCGCCGCAAAAAGCCGGCATACAGCAGCCCGGTGTATTCTACCACGATTCATTGATGTATCCTTTCCTCTGTAAGCCCAAGCCATCAACCGACGACTTCGATTGCACATCGCACCCTGCAACTCAAAAAGACACGAATCCGGCGGATTGACCATAGAGCTGGTTAAGCCCTGCTGGCCCTGTCTGCAAGACGCTGGCCGAGGGCGCGGGCGGCGGCGAGGTCGTCGGCGAAGTGGGCGTCGCGGTAGGCGCGCTTCTCCTCCTCGCTGAACAGGGTTATGTCGTAGCGCGAGTAGTCCGTGAACTGGTAGGTGTTGCAGGCGTAGAGCGTTTCGGATGCGCCGAACACGGTTGCGAGCGTTTCGGTGTTCGCCTGGAGGAATGTGGGATAGTTCCAGCGCTCCATCATGTCCTTCGGGCAGTTCATGGTGAAGATATTGGCCGTCTCGATCACCTTGTCGCGGCATACGAGCGGCTGACCGTTCTCGTAGTGGTAGCTGTACACGGGAAACGCAAGGCGCTCCAGAAACGCACGGTACACGCCGGTGGGATAATGGAAAAACACCGGCGAACCAAGCACGAGCACGTCAGCCTGCCGCGCCCGTTCAAGGATGGGCCGCAGGTTGTCGCGCAGCGCGCATACGCCATTCGTCTTTGCGTTCTTGAGCTTGCAGGCGAAGCAGCTCTTGCATCCCGCGAACGGGAAATCGTAGAGATTGACAATCTCCGTCTCCGCCCCCGCCTCGCGCGCGCCTTCCGCCGCGCTCTCCAGCATCTTCGCCGTGTTCCAGTTCTTGCGCGGGCTTGCGTTGAAGAACATCGCCTTTACCGTTTTTCCGTTCATTTTGCCTTTTCTTTCGTTGCTGTTGTGATTATGACTGATTCCATTCCCACGCACCAGAAGCCTGTCACACAGCCTCGATGCGGAGTATCCGGAGAATGGCCGGGCGACCGTAGTCGCGCTTGCCAAGCCCTGTGCCAACGCCAAGTATCTTGTACGCCGACGGCAGCGCCGTGCGCGTGCGAAACGCCGCCGCAAGCGCAATGCCTGTCGGCGTTACGCATTCTCCATTCGTCTCTGACGGCCTCAGCGGAATTCCAGATGCCGCCGCTATGTTGACGACCGCAGGGACCGGCACGGGCAGCTCGCCGTGCGCACACATCACGGTGCCCCGCCCTTCCGTCAGCCCGTTCACCACGCAGTCCGTATCGCCAAGGTCGTCGAAAAGCACCGCTGCGGAAACGATGTCAACGATTGAGTCGATCGCACCTACCTCATGGAAGTGCACCTCCTCTATCGGCTTCCCGTGCGCCTTCGCCTCGGCTTCAGCCACAAAACTGAACGCTTTCTTCGCCAAGACGCGCGCATTGTCGCTCATTTCGCCGCGGTCGATGATAGCCTCCACATCCGCGAGGTTTCTGTGCTCGTGGTGATGGTGCGCGTGGCAGTCATGGTGATGGTGGTGCGCGTGCGGCAGGATCACGTCGAAATCCGTCCCTGCGATGCCGTATGACGACTTCTGCGATATCACGTACGAGAACTCGTCGCCAAGCCGGAGAGAATCCAGCGTTGCCCTGAGAACATCCGCCCGTGCGCCAAGCGACAGCAGCGCGCCGACCGTCATGTCGCCGGATATCCCGGCCGCACCTTCAATGTATATCATCCGTTCCCTTTCCCGCCCTTCGAAATGGGCGTTGTCTCGTTGTCTGAATGCGGTGGATTATAGCACAAGTTGGCCTGTCGTGGCGCCGCCATCACCCGCATATGTCGCGCAGCGCCGGGCACACCCGACCCGAATCCGGGTTCATCCATTCGTACGGGAACGTGCGGCACTTATCCGGCTTCACCGGATGGATGCGGCATCGGTTCTCGCCATCCAGATATGCGCATGCGCCGTCAGGACGGCTTTTCAGCACGAGGCCCTTTCTGTCTGGCGCAAGCTCGGTCTCGGCGGCGATGAACGCCTCTTCGTCCTTGCCGAGGAACGCCGCAATGCGCGATATCTCCCCTTCAGACACGCGCACGATTCCGTCCGGGATGCGGCAGCATGCGCCGCAGCGGCGACAGGCGAAAACCTGACGGAGTATCCAGGCCATGATGAGATTTACGACCTTCCTCTGCTGGATAGGTGAGAGAGGCACGCCAACCGGAACATGCCACCACCGATTGAGGCAGCCTCGACAACAGGTGGCGGTCGCGTGCTGAGCGAGAAACACGGGATGCCCCTTCATGGGAGTCTGCCTCCCGTCATTGTACGGATGCGCGGGCGCAAGCCGATCCCTCACGAAATCCTCCGCATGTCGGCGAATTGCGGCCAGCCCTTTCTCGGCGACGTAGCGCCTGAGCTCCTCGGACAGGCGGAACCTACGACGAAACGCCGACCGCTCCAACCTGACAAACGGATCCGTCATCACGCCTCTTTTGCGGATGGAATTGCGGTGCGGAGGTCGAGTATGCGCTGATTGGAGGAGCCTCGGAAACGCAGGGATATATCTTTCTGGGCCTCGATGAACGGACCATCCACCAGCACATCAATCAACGAGAGCATCTCGTCGGTAAGCGGCGTTCGCCAGCGCGAAGGTGCCAGGAGCTGCGTCTCAAGCACGCATCCAGTGTAGCACCACACGTCCTTGCCTGGGTTCGCCGCGCGCCACCGGCGGAGGAACGGCACAAGCCCTTCCTGGTTCACAGGCTCGAACGGTTCGCCGCCCAAGAGCGTAAGCCCCGCAATGTGAGATGGCTCGCTCGCCTCGAGTATCCGCTTCTCCGTCTCTTCGGTGAACGGCTCGCCGGCGGCGAAATCCCATGTGGACTCGTTGAAGCACCCCTTGCAGTGGTGGGTGCAGCCTGAAACAAAGAGGGATACGCGAACGCCCGGACCGTCCGCGATGTCGCATGTTCTGATGGCTGAATAGTTCATGTTGCGTTTACCAATAAATTTATTCCATCCATTCCCTTGAGTTCCTTGTAGCGGAAACAGTAGCGGGCGTGGTCGTTGACGAGGCCGACGGACTGCATGTACGCATAGACCGTCACCGAGCCAAGAAACTTGAACCCTCGCGCCTTGAGTTCTGCTGCGATGCGGTCGGAAAGCTCTGTGCGCGCTGGCGATGTCCATTCGTCGGACTTCGCGTTGTCTGGATTGTGCAGAGTCTTGCCGCCCGTGAACGTCCAGAGCCATTTCGAGAACGTACCGCACTTGCGGCGCAGGGCAATGAAGCATTTCGCATCGTGGATGATGGCCTCGACCTTGCGCCGCGAACGGATCATGCCCGGCACGGCGAGGACGCGCGCGATATCGCGCGCACCATAGCGGGCGACCTTATCGAAGTCGAATCCCTCGAACGCGATGCGGAACGCCGCGCGCTTCTGGATGATCGTGTCCCAGCTCAAGCCGCACTGCAGCACCTCATACATCAAGTATTCGAAGAGTTTGCGATCGTTCCGGCACGGCGTACCCCACTCCTTGTCGTGGTACGCGCGCTCCAGATCGTTCAACTCGAAATACGGACACCTGATCTTTTTCTTCATACGCCTGTGAAGTATACCATTTCCCGCGCAGGAAGACCATTGCCTCCAAATTCTGGAGTTTACCCATTTTTTGAGGGCGGGATTATTGTCGCACACCTGCAAACAAA
>CAMPAA010000092.1 GCA_946631345.1 uncultured Verrucomicrobiota bacterium | reverse complement strand
TCCCCGCTCGGCGCGTTGAGGGCAACGTGCTCTGCCATTTCCGCGCCCTGCCATGCGCGGCAACGTGGCCGACCTGATGAAAACTTGCATACGCAAGTTTGCCGTTGCGTTTCTGGTGTGGTACAATACGCGGCATGAAAACACTTGTCATGTCTGCACTGGCTGCGTCGGTCGCATTTGGCGCCGCCGCCCGCACTGAGGATGTCACGCTCTGGCGTGGCGAAACGTTCACCCGCATACTGCACGACCACGCGAAGGTAGGGGTTGCGCCCGATGGGTTCGACATCAAGGTTGGCGTTGCCAAGGAGGTGCGCTACCTTACGCGCCCGATGGGTACCCACTACGAGCGCTTTGCCGACCGCGTGGAGTGGGGATCCACCGATCCTGGCGTGAAGGTGCTTTCGGTCACGGCCCGTCCCGACGCGAAGCCCGGAGTCCATTTCACGGGTGACGTGAAGATCACCGTCGTTGACCGCGTTCTGCCGCCTCCGAGCGAGTGGAAGTACTATCTTGACCTCTGGCAGCATCCGTGGGCGGTGTCGCGCTACTTCAACGTGGAGCCGTTCTCTCCGGCGCACTACGCCGCGATGAAGCCGCTCTGGAAGATGCTTGCGGATGCCGGCGCGAAGGCGCTCACCGTGACGCTGCTCGATCAGCCATGGAACCACCAGTGCTACGATGCCTACCATTCCATGGTGCGCCACATCAAGATGAAGGACGGTTCATGGAAGTTCGACTACCGCGTCCTCGACGAGTACGTCGAGTTCGGGCGCGCCTGCGGACTCGGCCCGGACATCGGCTGCTACACAATGTGCCCGTGGGACTACGCCGTGACATGGGAGGACGAGGACGGCGCGACGCACTCGGTGAAGGCCGTTCCCGGCACCGACGAGTTCAAGGAGTACTGGGGGGACTTCCTTGTGGACTTCGCCGCGCACATGAAGGCAAAGGGCTGGTTCAACGATACATGGATCTGCATGGACGAACGCAGCCCGGAGGACGTGCGCAATATCGTGACGTTCATCAACGAGAAGGCTCCTGGCTTCCACATCTACCTCGCCGGCAACAGGGCACCGTCGGAGTTCGACGGCATCAAGCTCGACCACTGCTGCTTCGGGCTGGGGCACCTTTCCGATAAACTGCTCGCGGAGGCCGCCGACCGCCGCGCGAAAGGGATGATCACTACGTTCTACGTTTGCTGCGGCCCGCGCCATCCGAATACCATGTGCCACAACGAGATTGAGGAGGCATTCTGGGTCGGCGCATATCCTGCGATGGCAGGGTTGGACGGATTCCTTCGCTGGGCGTGGAACTCATGGCCGGAGGATCCGATGCACGACGCATCCTACACCGGGATTGGCTGGGGATGGCCGGCCGGCGACACGTACTACGTGTACCCGGACGGTTCGCCGTCCCTGCGCTTCCTTGAGCTGCGCAACGGCATCGTAGCGGCGGAGAAGATTCGCATTCTCAAGGAGAAGGGCCTTTTCGCGGATGAGTTAAAGGCGCTCGCGGCGCAGTTCGACCGCAAGGCGGCCATCGAGAACAAGGCGAACTTCTTCCGCCTCCGCGCCAAGACGCAGGAGCTCGTCAACAAGGAGTAGCGCAAGCGGTTCGATGCAAAACGCAAATCCGGTTTCAACCAAAAGAAAGAAAGGGTAGAATCATGTCAACGACAAGAAGAGATTTTCTGCGCGGTGCTTCGTGGATGGGTGCGGCTGCGGCGGCGGGAGGATGCTGCGCAACGCGCGGCGGATGGCTGGACTGTACGTCCGGCGCGCCGATGCACGGCTATGCCGCACCTAAGATTCCCCACATACGCCTTGGCGTTGTGGGCATGGGCAGCCGCGGATGCGGCGTGGTGGGGCGCATGTGCAACCTGCCGGGCGTCACCGTGACCGCCATATGCGACAACGTGCCGGAGAAGATCGCGAAGGCGCAGAAGATGCTGGCCAACAAGAAGAAGCCGGCGGCGAAGGAGTACCTCGGCGACGAGGCGTGGAGGCGGCTGTGCGACGACCCGAACGTGGATGTGGTGTACAACACTACGCCATGGAGCCTGCACGTGCCTGTGCAGCTGGCGGCGATGAAGGGTGGCAAGCACGTGTTCACCGAGGTGCCGAGCGCGTTCACGGTGGACGAGTGCTGGGAGCTGGTCGAGACGAGCGAGAAGACGAAACGCCACTGCATGCAGCTCGAGAACTGCTGCTACGGCGAAGTGGAGATGCTTACGTTCAATCTCGCCAAGCTCGGGATGCTCGGCGAGCTGGTGCACGCAGAGGGCGCATACATCCACGATCTCCGCCACATGTGCTCCACCGAATGGCCGGGATGCGAGTGCTGGCGCTTCGATGAGAACCGCGTCCATGGCGGAAACCGCTATCCCACGCACGGCCTCGTGCCGCTCTGCCTAACGATGGACGTCAACCGCGGCGACCGAATGGACTACCTCGTGTCGCTCGAGTCCAACCAGGTGAACTTCAAGGCGTACATGGAGGCTAACCTCAAGCCTGACAACAAGCGACGCCTATCGAAGGTGAAGATGGCCGACATGAACTCCACCCTCATCAAGACCGCGAAGGGCAGGTCAATCCTGGTGCAGCACGACGTCTCGTCTCCGCGCCCGTATTCGCGAATCCAGCTCGTCACCGGCACGAAGGGCGCGATATGCGACTATCCTTTCCGCGTCGTCTTCGAGGAAAGACCCGGCTCCGGCGCGCACAAGTGGTATGACGAGGCGAAGGCCAACGAAATTCGCAATAAGTACCGCCACCCGCTCTGGAAGACGGTGGGGGAACTTGCAAAGCGCGTTGGCGGCCATGGCGGCATGGACTTCATAATGGATACCCGCTGGGTGTACTGCCTCCAGCAGGGCATTCCGCTCGACATGGACGTGTACGATCTTGCGGCGACGAGCTGCCTGTGCGAGCTGACAGAGAAGTCCGCCGACAACCATTCGCGTGCGTACGACATCCCAGACTTCACGCGAGGCGCGTGGAAGACTAACCTTCCTCTCGGCATCGTCGACATCGATCTCGCCAAGATGGGGCTGAAGGACGAGAACGTCAAGAAGTCCGAAGGCCAGATATCCGTCTGACGCCGGCGGACTACGCCCTGTAGAGGTTCACGCGCCGTTTGGCGTAGGCTGCGAGCGGCCTGCGCCAGGCGGTCGGATCCAGCGCCCCGCCCCCCATCAGCTTGGTGAGCCATTCATCGCGTGCGCCGTCCGCAAGCTGCCTTGGCCAGCGGCGGCGTATCGATTCCAGCAACGCCATGCCTGCAGCGACCGGTCGGTAACGTTTGGGCTCCTCCAGCGTGAGCAGCACTCCTGCCGTTTTTCCCCACCTGTATGCCCGCATGGAGAGTCCGCATGCATGGATGGCGGCACCGACATCGTCGATCAGCCGGTGCGGATTCATCCATTCCGCGCCGAGCACCCGAAACGCCAGATTTCCCGCGCGGTCGGTATCGAGTGCAGGGAAAGCCTCGGTGAAGACCGTCGTCGGATACAGAACGGCGGAATCCCAGCTCTTTATGCCTGGCGACGGCGGCATGAAGTTCGGCCATGGGCCGGCAACGCCATGGTTCCAGCCCCTCATCTTCACGATGGAGAGCCGCACGCCCGGGATGTTCGCCGCAAGGTAGCGTGCCTCTTCGCCTATGGTCATGCCGTGGCAGAGAGGTAGTTCCGCTGGGCACACGAAACTCATGTGCGCGCCGTCAGGCATGGGACCGTCGACTACGCCGCCGAGCGGAACCGGCCTGTCCAGCACAATGGCTTCAACGCCATGTTCGGCCGCAGCCTCCAGCACAAGCTTGAGCGTGGCGAGATACGTGTAGCAGCGCACTCCGATATCCTGCAGATCGATGACTACCCGCGATAGCCCTTTGAGCATTGCGGGCGTGGGCTTGCGCGTTTCGCCGTAGAGCGAGAAGACGGGGATCCTCCAGCGCGGATGGCGCGCGGATGATGTTTTCTCGCCTGGGGCGGCGAGCCCGAAGTAGCCGTGTTCAGCCGAGAAAACGGCCTTGAATGCGTTGGGCAGCTTTGCGTGCAGCATCTCGCCGAGTGGAGATGCCTGTTGGGAGAGCAGGCCGAACGGCTTGCCGTCGTTCAGCCTTGCGTTGAGCGCACCATATGCGATGGAGAATGTTTTCATGCGACTAATTATATCACTGAAAGGGCGGCACATGTCATTCGCCGAAGGATATTTCGCCCACCATGACCTTCTCCTTCGGCTTGTCGAGACGGAGGGATAGAATCTGTCGCCGTTCGTCCGCACGTCCCCAGTTGGTGTACACCGTGGCGGTGGCGGTGGCTGGTCCCGTGAGCCTCTGCTGGCTTGAGCCGAAGTAGTGCGTGAGCACCTTGTACTTGCCCTTCTGCCCCTTCAGCAGAAGGTATTCTTCCGGGCCGTAGCCTGTGGTGATATCCTGCGACACGAACCCGCCCAGAGCGGTGCGGCGGTTTTTGTAGTAGGCCTCTTCGCCGCTCGGCTCCAGCACATGGATGTCGATGTCGGTGTTGTCTGCGTCCCAAGATAGGATTATCCGCAGATCCATGTCGAGCTGATGTTTGAAGTCGGAACTCCAGTCCGGTATCGCCGGGTTGTTGCCGTCGGTCCATTTCTGCCTGCTGCACCAGTCGGCGAGCGCGTTCAGCTCCTCAAGGGCGAACACTGCCACGGCTCGCGCGTTCTGCCGCTTCCACGGCGTGAACGCCGTCTTTTTCAGCAGCTCCATCGCCTCGGTTGCGTCTGCTGCGCGCGAACGTTCCTTGGCCCGCTCGGTGAGCAGCAGGGCGAGGTCGCGGAACGAGTGCGGTTCCTCTGGACGTAGCCTTGCGACCTTGCGCAACACAGGTATGGCACGGTCATGTTCTCCGGCTTCGCGGAGCCGCCAGGCGAACGTGCGCAGGAGGGCGGGATCATCTATCTTTAGTTCTGCGAGGTTGGAGAGGATGCGCATTGCCGTTGCCTTGTCGCCGTGCGCGAAGAAGAACCCGGCGCAGTCGAGGAAGAATGCTGGGGACGACGCGCTCTTCGCCCGCAGTTCGATGTAACGGCGGTATAGCATGTCGCGCGGGGCGTCCTTGCCGTTGTGGGCGGCGGCGCAATCCTTGAGCGACTGGAGGTAGGGAGTATTCGGATCCCAGGCGGCGAGCTTCACGCTTGCCTCCGGAGCGGTGTTGGCTCCCTTGGCCTTTGATGCAGCCTGGCGCCGTTCAAGCCCTGCGTCCTCCGCGACCTCTCTATGCTCGGCCGATGCGGTCATGCTGGCAGGTTCTGCCATCAGTTGGGCATCCGACATGCGTCTGTTTGCGTTTGCGCCTGTCAGCCGGTTGAAGGCGCGGCGCAGGACGCCGGGATGCTCCGCCGTCGCCTCATCATCGTTGGAATCGAACAGTCCGCTCTTGGGCGCAGGCTTTTTCGGTATGGGATCCTTGTGCCATGCCACGCGCTCATCCCAGTCTCGCTTCAGCTCTTTGAGCCAGCGCTTTTCCGCCTCTTCCTCGTTGGTTTTCGCCTGCGTTTGGCTTGGGCGGCGGCTTTCCCACTGCGCGCGGAGCTCCTTTTCCTGCTCCGGCGGCTCGATGCCGTACTTCAGGTATTGGGCGACCGTGTCGAGCACGATGAGCGAGGTCTTGGGGCTGGCGAGGCCGTATTCGCGCCCGAGCGCAAGCAGCTCCTGTACGTTGTCATCGGCACGCGGAGAGAGCTGCACGATGCGCTTTGCCGCCCGTGCCCGCGCGATGGTGCGGCCTTCCCTGGCGTCCGCGCGCGCAAGCGCCACAGGATCGGAGAGGATTCCTCCGCCGAAGTCGAAGCGGATGGACGCCTTCTCCGCCGCGAGCCTGCCAAGCACGATTACGCGTCTTCCCGCGATCCGCTGGCCGATTCCCTGCATGAGGTCAACGCCATCGCCTGTCACGTTGGCGAGAAAACATGATTGCGGGCTGAATATCTCCGCGAGGATTGATTCCTTCGTGGCGGTGGCGAGGTCGAGTACGCGTCCGCCGCAGGCGAGGCGCAGGCTTTCGACGTCCCTGTCGGAACCCGAGACGAGCGCGAGCGCATTGAATGTAATGTCCTTGATGCCAGCGGAAAGGGTGTCCATGCCGTCGGTGAAAAGAAGCGTTGCCGTTCCATCCGAGGCTGGACGCTTCTTCACGGCAGCGGTGAGAGCCGAGAAATCGGTGCCGCCGTCGTAGGCAACGCCGTCAAGCGCTGCGAGAAGCTCCGCGCGTGAGTTGAAGGCGCGTTCCTCCTCGGGGACGTCGCGGAACGTCACAAGTGAATACGTCGCATCCGCCGGCAGTGCCTCCAGGGCTTCGCGCGCCTTTGCCACATCGACTGGTGCGCGGCTGCCGGATGCATCCCAAAGGATGCGGAACGCCTTTATGTCGAGCGTCTGCCTCTTGACATCAGGAGCGGGGACGGAGACTGCGAACCAGTGCTCTGAGCCGCTCTTTTCGACGGTGGCGAATGTGAGCGGCAGCTGCGGCATGGCCACCACCACATCATCCCCGGGAGTCACATCCCTGTCGGTGGAGGACGTGCGCCACACGGCTTCGGCGGCGGCGAAACGGCGGTCGCCGAGGCCGCCCAGTTTGGGTTCCGGCAGGTTGGCGCGGATCGGTACGGTGATGGTTACCGTGCGCTCGGCGAGCTTCTCGCGCGGCATTGGTAGGAGAAGGGCGGCGTCGCCGTTCGGCGCAAAGGCGAGGGGCGTCACGTAGTCCACGCGCACGGTGCGTGCGCCGTTTGCCGGAATCGGATAGATGCGCGTCTTCCACACGTTGCCTTTCACGTGCTCGACGATTCCCGGATCGACGCCCGCTTTCACCTCGGCCTCGAACGCAATGCGCGCTTCGTCTTTCGCGACTACAACCCCATCGCGCATGCGGCCGCTTACGTCAAGTGCGTAGCCGCACACGCTTGCGCCCTCTGGCAGCGGGAACTCCAGCTCGCCCTCAAGGACGCGTTTGTTTGGGTTGCCGAACGAGATGGTTGTGCTCACCGTAGCGAAAAGCCCGTTCACCTGCGCATCGATGCTGTATGCGTTGACCGTCATCGGCTTCTCGTTCGCCCGCGTATTGACGCGTATGGCTGGCGGCGGAACTGTCGGAGGCGGAATGGGCCGCCCCGGCATGCGCGCGGGAACGGTGTTTGCGGCGGATTGGCCGAACGCAAGCGAAAGCATCAGTGCTGCGCTTCGCGTGGCGACACGGAAAAGGCATGAGCGGTAGTTCTCTTTCATGCTACATATTATACCAAAGTTCTACGCGGTGAACTTGAAGGTTTCCGGAGTGGAGGGCAATATCTCGTGACGCAGTTTCAAAGGAAAGAAAACCATGTAAACCAGAATGAAAGAAACGACATCGCCGCCATCCACTACCTGAATACAGTCTACAGCCGCATCGACGCCAGCACCATAGACACGGGCCCCAAGACCACCCCCACCGTCAACTCGATCCACTGGCGCTCGCTAAAGGGAGAAGCCGCCCATGAACATCATTTACGCCTGGCCAAAGCAGTTTAAAGATTCTTTAGCGGCTTAAAGATTTTCTGTGGTACTTCATTTGCAATTAATCGGCTTTAAACTTTTTTCAAATCCCCCCTTGCTTTTTTCCGGGGAATATGGTTTAATACACGCTCTTTTTGACACAGGAAGAAGAAGAGAAGTATCATGAAAGTTCGCAGCTCCGTTCGTCGCATATGCGAAAACTGCCGCATCGTTCGCCGCAAGGGCGTGGTGCGTGTAATTTGCACCAATCCGCGCCATAAACAGCGTCAGGGTTAATCTAAAAAAGGGAATAATCACATGCCGAGACTCATGGGAGTGGACATTCCGGGGAAGAAGCACAGCCGCTTCGCACTCCGTTATATCCATGGTATTGGACCGAAGCGTGCGGACGACGTCCTCGCCGCCTGCAAAATCGACCCCGCCAAGAAGGCGGACGATCTCACACAGGATGAGATTCACGCGATTACGACCTATATACAGGATCACTATCGCGTAGAGGGTGATCTGCGCCGCGAGGTGTCGCAGAACATCCGCCGACTGATCCAGATCGGCTCCTACCGCGGGTTGCGCCACAAAAAGGGGCTTCCTGTGCGCGGTCAGCGCACAAAGACGAACGCGAAGACACGCAAAGGCAATCGCAAGGCCTCGTCTGCCGTGATTCGCGGAGCTGCGCCCGGTAAGAAGTAAGCGCTTTTTTTCGAAACAACAGGAAAGCAATGAGCGAAGAAACTCTCAAGCAGCCCGAAGTCGCCGCTGAAGCGGCGCCGATTGCTGCCTCTGATGCCGCCGAAGGGGCGGCCGAGGGCGCCGAAGCGCCCGCCAAGAAGGTGCGAGCCGGAAAGTCGATCCCCGCAGGGATTGCCTTCATACGCAGCACGTTCAACAATACGCAGGTATCCATTGCGGATGCTCGCGGCGGAGTCATCGCCTGGAGTTCGGCCGGCAAGGCCGGGTTCAAGGGATCCCGCAAGTCGACGGCGTTTGCCGCGACGATGGTGGCGCAGGATGCCGCCCGCACGGCGGTCGCCAAGGGGATGCACGAATGCGAGGTGCGCATGCAGGGTGCCGGGCAGGGCCGCGAATCGGCCGTCCGCGCCATTCAGGCCGCCGGCATCCGCGTAACGATGATAACCGACACGACGCCGCTCGCTCATAACGGGTGCCGTCCGCGTAAACGGAGGAGAGTGTAAAATGGGTCGCTATACAGGTCCTCGTACCAAGATTTCCCGTCGTTTCGGAGAGCCGATCTTTGGACCGGACAAGGTACTCGAGCGTCGCTCGAACCCGCCTGGCCAGCACGGTGCCAACAAGCGCCGCAAGAAAATGTCTGAATATGGCGTTCAGCTCCGCGAGAAGCAGAAGGTCAAGGCCATATACGGCATGCGCGAGAAGCAGTTCCGTCTGTTTTTCGAGCGCGCGAAGGCCAAGCAGGGTGTCACGGGTGACATCATGCTCGCTATGTGCGAATGCCGTCTTGACAATATCGCCTACCGTCTCGGTCTCTCGCCTACACGCGCCGGCGCTCGCCAGCTTGTGACGCACCGCCATGTGACGGTGAACGGCTCGATCTGCAACGTTCCCAGCGCCATCATTCGCCCTGGCGACACGGTCTCCGTGCGCGAGAAGGACCGCAATATGGTCGCGGTAGTGGATTCTCTCAAGAGCCACAAATCGCCGGCCGTCAGTTGGTTGGCTTGGGATGAGGCGAAGATGCAGGGCACGCTCCAGAGCGTGCCAGGCCGTGAAGAGATTCCCGAGAACGTCGAAATGCAGCTTATCGTCGAACTTTACAGCCGCTGATAGTCTGCCAAACCGTTTTATTCGTTTTCTCAAAGGAGGTTTCCTATGCCGATCCGTTTGAGCCGTTTTGAAATGCCGCATGAAATAAAGAAGGACGAAGGCAACGCTACAGGTACGTATGCCCGATTCGTCGCAGAGCCGTTTGAAATCGGCTATGCGCGTACGATCGGGAATTCGCTCCGTCGCGTGCTTCTTTCGTCCATCGAGGGATGTGCAATCTCTAGCGTGAAAATCGCCGGCGTTCATCACGAGTTCTCCACGATCAAAGGGTGCGCAGAGGATGTCACCGACATCATCCTCAACCTTAAGCGCGTCCTGCTGAAGTCGTTTTCACGGCAAGTGACGTCGATTTCACTGAAGAAGAAAGGCCCGTGCACTGTCTATGCCGGAGATTTCGCCGAGGCCAATGCAATTGAGGTGCTGAATCCACGGCAGGAGATATGCACTCTCGAGTCTGATGGCTCCATTGATATGGAGTGCGAGCTTAAGGTTGGCCGCGGATTCTGTCTGGCCGACAGCAACAAGCCTCTGGAGCAGGAGATTGGTCGCATTGCAATCGACTCCATCTTCTCGCCCGTCACGCGCGTCAACTTCCTCGTGGAGAATACACGCGTAGGCCAGCGCACCGACTATGAGAAGCTTGTTCTCGACATCTGGACTGACGGGCGCGTGACGCCCGATGATGCCCTCAAGACGGCCGCCGCCGTCCTTCGCCGCCACCTCGACGTATTTGTCGATTATGCGCAGGAGGAGATCCTCGAATTCGAGGATGGCGACAGCAAGGGGTCTGATGAGCGCGAGCGCCTGCGCAAGTTGCTCAACATGTCCGTCAACGAGATCGAACTTTCCGTCCGTGCGGCGAACTGCCTCAACAACGCGAACATCGCGACCGTGGGCGAGCTCGTTTCCAAGACGGAGGCGGATATGCTCAAGTACCGCAACTTCGGCAAGAAGTCGCTGACCGAGATCAAGGACAAGCTCAAGGAGCTGGGTCTCTGCCTCGGATTCAAGTTTGACGCCGATTTGCTTGAATCGAAAAAATAATTTCAGGAGACAACTACAATGCGTCACCAGAGAGTTGTGAAGAAGTTCGGGCGTTCCAAGGAACACCGCGACATGATGATGAGGAACATGGTCACGAACCTGATCCTCGCTGAGACCATCAAGACCACGCTGCCAAAGGCGAAGGAAGCGCGCAAGTTGGCCGAGAAGCTCGTTACGATTGCCCGCAAGGGCGACCTTGCGGCACGTCGGCTCGCTTCGGCCCGTCTTACCCAACCTAAGGCAGTGAAGAAGCTTTTCGACAAGATTGTTCCGGCCCTGGAGGGTCGTAACGGCGGATACACCCGCATCCTCAAGCTGTTCACCCGCAAGGGCGATGCGGCGAAGATGGTGCTGCTTCAGTGGGTCTGCGTCGAGGAGATCAAGGACGAAGCACCTGCGGCCGATGAGAAGGCCGCAGAAGCGAAGTAAGGCGATTAATTAGCCTTGCTGCTTCAGGCCGACGAGTCCACATCTGGATCCGTCGGCCTGCCGTTTTAGAGGGCGCGTGGTGAAATGGCAGACACGCTGGATTTAGGTTCCAGTTCCGCAAGGAGTGGGGGTTCGAGTCCCTTCGCGCCCACCAAGGGGAGAGTTTTGCCTGTAAGAAAGGCGTTGCCATGCTGACGAAACGCATCATTCCATGTCTTGACGTGCGTAATGGACGCGTGACGAAAGGCGTAAGGTTCAAGAACAACGTCGATCTGGGCGATCCCGTGGAGATGGCGGTTCGCTACTCCGAAGGTGGTGCCGACGAACTGGTGTTCTACGACATCACTGCGTCTGCTGAAGGGCGGCCAATCGACATCGGCATGGTAACTGCCGTTGCGCGCGCGGTGCGCATCCCGTTTGCGGTGGGCGGCGGAATTTCATCGCTGGCGGACATCGAACGCGTGATTCTCGCCGGGGCCGAGAAGGGGTCGGTCAATTCCCTGGCTGTGCGTAGGCCGGACATCATTGC
>CAMPAA010000091.1 GCA_946631345.1 uncultured Verrucomicrobiota bacterium | reverse complement strand
CCGGGCGTTTGAGCCGGAACGGTCTTTTGTCGGGGCTGACAAGGTGAAGATGAATGGAGTTGTGTTCGATGCGAACGGCACGATGCGTGGAATTATCCAGGTGGAGACGGCTGCGGCATCCGCTAAAGGTGTCAAAGTAAAGGGTTTTGTAATGCTTGAGGACGGCAAGAAGGCGGCCATCAAAGGCGTCACTGCAAAGGACACCGATGACGCCGGTCGGCTTCTTGTTGAGACGACAGTAGGGAAGATGGGGGCAATTGCCATGTCAATAGGCGATGACGGATTCATGGGCTCGTTTGGCGGCATGAAGTTCGTCTCTGCCGACATAGGTGAGGATACCGGGGTTCTTAGCGGCTCGCTGACGCTCAAATACATCAATGCGCTTGGCAAGGTGAAGAGTCGGAAGATTGCGATTGGTGGTGTGGTAACCGATGACACAGCAGCAGGCATTGCTACGCCTAAAGGTAGCGCACCAAAAGCATTCTCCGCCGAGTTCGAGTGAAAATTTAGGGCGCGGATACATATGCGGCAAGGCGGTCGGCGGTTATCCGCCGACCGCTTCTTCAAGGTGTCGGTGGGTATGCCGTAAGGGTCGCCTGACCGATGGGGGAAAGGTAGCGCTACCTTTTGCCCAAAGGTAGCGTGACCCGGCCCTTGAAGAGGCGGATGACGATGCTGCCGGCTTACATTTCCTGTAATACGCGAGCATAAGCCGGTCTTGAAATGTAATAAGCGAGGTGCTTTTCCCGCGAAATGTGCGTTGGCACGCCGTGTGCTACATTGTTTCCGATATGAAGCGCACGGACATAAAGAAGATTCTTATAATCGGCTCAGGACCCATTGTCATCGGGCAGGGCTGCGAATTTGACTACTCCGGCTGTCAGGCCGTGAAAGCTCTCAGAAACGAAGGCTACGAGATCGTCCTCGTAAATTCCAATCCGGCGACGGTTATGACCGATCCGGAGATGGCGGAGCGTACCTATATCGAGCCGCTGACCGTCGGTTCCGTCTCCGCCATCATCCGCAAGGAGCGTCCCGATGCGCTTCTCCCGACGCTTGGCGGGCAGACCGCGCTGAACCTCGCCATGGAGCTGAAGCGTTCAGGCGTTCTGGAGGAATGCGGCGTGGAGATGATCGGCGCGGACGCCGATGCCATCGCGCGCGCCGAAGACCGCAATCTCTTCAAGGATGCGATGGCGAAGCTTGGGCTGGACATGCCGAAATCCGGCAGCGCCCATTCGCAGGAAGAAGCGGAGGCAATTGCGAAGGGGATCGGCACATGGCCGCTCATCATACGTCCCGGTTTCACGCTTGGCGGCACGGGCGGCGGAATCGCGCATGACGCAAAGGAGTTCGGCACCATCGTCCAGCGCGGACTTGAGGCTTCGCTAAACCATGAAGTGCTTGTGGAGGAGTCGCTCATAGGCTGGAAGGAGTTCGAGATGGAGGTGATGCGCGACAGGGCGGGGAACGCCGTGATAGTGTGCTCCATCGAGAACATGGATCCCATGGGCGTACACACGGGCGACTCCATCACCGTTGCGCCCATACAGACGCTGACCGACCGCGAATACCAGGCGATGCGCGACGACTCGATTCACGTGCTGGAGGCAATCGGCATCGCAACGGGCGGATCGAACGTGCAGTGGGCGGTCAACCCGAAGACGGGGCGGCGCATCATAATCGAGATGAACCCGCGCGTATCGCGCTCGTCGGCCCTGGCGTCAAAGGCGACTGGGTTCCCGATCGCGAAGATCGCCGCGCTTCTCGCCGTCGGCTACACGCTCGACGAACTTAAGAACGACATAACCGAGGTTACGCCCGCGTGCTTCGAGCCGGCGTTGGACTACGTTGTCGTGAAGGTGCCGCGCTTCACCTTCGAGAAGTTCCCTGGCGCGGACACGCGGCTCGGCACGCAGATGAAGTCGGTAGGCGAGGCTATGGCCATCGGGCGTACGTTCAAGCAGGCGTACCTGAAGGCCGTCCGCTCGCTCGAAGCGCCGCTTGCCGGACACGACGCCGCGCACTTCGATCCATGGTTCAAGGCGCAACTTGAGGAAATCGAGGCGTTCAGGAAGTTTTTGGAGAGCCAGAAGAATGTTTTGACGGGATTTACAAGATTAACAGGATTGAGGGGCAAGGAAAATCCTGGCGACCCTGTTAATCCTGTCGAAGAAAAAAGAGCACTTGCCATCTTGCGTCAGGCGAAGGTGTTCGGATTCAGCGACAGGGAGATAGCCGAGGCGATCGGCTCCGACGAGAATTCGGTGCGGGAGAGCCGCCTTGCTTTTGGCATCAGGCCGGAATACGGGGCGGTGGATACGTGCGCAGGGGAGTTCAAGGCCATAACGCCGTATTACTACTCGTATTATGGATATGGAAAAGACAGAAGGGACATAAAAGACAGAAGCGACAAAGCTCTTTCAAACGACCCTTCCGTCGCTTCCGTCCCACCCCATCCACTCCGCAAGAAGAAGATCATGATTCTCGGCGGCGGACCTAACCGCATTGGGCAAGGCATTGAGTTCGACTGGTGCTGCTGCCACGCGGCCTTCGCCTTGCGCAAGCGCGGCATCGAGGTCGTGATGGTCAACTCCAACCCCGAGACCGTTTCGACCGACTACGACACCTCCGACCGGCTCTATTTCGAGCCGCTGACGTTCGAGGATGTAATGGAAATATACGGGCGGGAGAAATGCGACGGCGTTATCGTCCAGTTCGGGGGACAGACCCCGCTAAATCTCGCAGAAAGGCTTAAGGCGGCGGGCGTCAACATTCTCGGCACGTCGCCGAAGGACATCGCCCTCGCAGAGGACCGCGACTTCTTCCGCGACCTCGTCGCGGAAGTTGGTGTGAAGCAGCCCCCGAGCGGCATCGCGCATACCGTGGAGGATGCCTTGAAGATCGCCGCTGAGATCGGCTATCCCGTCCTCGTGCGCCCGTCGTTCGTCCTCGGCGGACGCGGCATGGCGATCGTCTACCACGAAGAGCGACTCAGGGAATACGTAGAAGAGGCGGTAAAGATTTCCGAAGGACGGGCAATCCTCATCGACAAGTTCCTTACCAACGCCATCGAGCTTGACGTCGATTGCGTATCGGACGGCGAGACGACGGTGGTCGGCGCGATTCTCGAGCACATCGAAGCTGCGGGATGCCACTCCGGCGACGCCGCGGCGGTTACGCCGCCCGTGTCGCTCTCGCAGGAGACGATAGCCGAAGTAGAGCGCATCGCCCGCACGTTCGCGGCGCGGCTGCATGTATGCGGGCTCATGAACATCCAGCTTGCCGTAAAGGACGGCGAGGTCTGGATGATCGAGGTGAATCCCCGCGCGTCGCGTACCGTTCCGTTCGTTTCGAAGGCGGTCGGCTGGTCGCTCGCCGGCACGGCGGCGAGGTGCATGGCAGGTGAGAGGCTTGGCGACCACGGGCAGGATGCGATAGACGAGATACGTGGCAAGTCTCACGTCTCACGCCTAACGTCCAAGCCACCCTACTACTGCGCCAAGGAGGCGGTTTTCCCGTTCGTGAAGTTCCCGGGCGCTGACATCACGCTCACTCCTGAGATGAAATCGACGGGCGAGGTGATGTCGTTCGGACACGACGCCGCGACGGCGTACTACAAGAGCCAAGTCGCCGCCGGAAGCCCGTTGCCACGCCCGGGGCAAGGCGGCATCGTCCTTTCCGTGCGCGACGAGGACAAGGAGGAGGTGGTTCGCCTCGCCAAGACGCTGGACGGCCTCGGCTACGAGATCTGGGCGACACGCGGAACGTCCACTCTTCTGTGGAAGGCCGGAATCGAGTCTAACGCGCTCTACAAGATTTCGCTCGGCTCTCCAAACGCAATCGACCTCATCAGGCTGGGCAAGGTCAAGTGGATCGTGAACACGCGCGAGGACGAAGAGTCCGCCGCGCACGACAGCCTGAAGATCCGCTCCGCCGCTGTCGCAGCCGGCGTGCCGGTGACGACGACGCTTGCCGGCTTTGCCGAAGCGGTGAAGGGCATAGAGGCTGTGCGGTCCAGCCGCAACGGCCTTGAGCCTCGCTCTCTGCAGGAATGGACGTTTGAGCCGTCGGCTGGGGCTGCCGCGAAAACTGCCGCATCTTTCGGCTGAAGTATGGTATAATCCCTGCCCATTTGCGGAGAAGGGGACAGTATGGGCAGCATATACGGCCAGAACTACAGGATTGCGATCTTCGGAGAGTCGCACTCGGCAGCCATCGGCGTTGAGATAGAAGGCGTGCCTGCGGGCGCGCGCATCGACTTTGCCGCGCTGCAGGCGTTCCTTGCGCGCCGTGCGCCCGGGCAGGACGCATATTCGACGGCGCGCCGCGAGGCGGATGCCCCGGAATTCCTGTGCGGCGTGAAGGATGGAATCGCCACCGGCGCTCCGGTCACCGCCATCATACGCAACACCGATACGCGCTCGAAGGACTACGGCAACCTGGCCAACGTGCCGCGCCCGGGCCATGCCGACTATCCTGCGGAGGTGCGTTTCGGCGGCCATCAGGACAAGTCGGGCGGCGGCCATTTCTCTGGCCGACTCACCGCGCCCCTTTGCGTTGCGGGCGGCATTGCGCTCCAGCTGCTTGGACGTGCTGGCGTGACGGTTCAGGCGCGCGCAATCCGCATTGGAGGCGAGACGGAGCCGGAGAGGATGAAGGCCGCCATCGCTGCCGCACGCGCAGAGTGCGATTCCGTGGGCGGCGTGGTGGAGGCGGAGGTAAAAGGGCTTCCGGTCGGCGTCGGCGATCCGATGTTCGGCGGGATGGAGAACCGCATCGCGCAGGCGGTGTTCGGAATTCCGGCGGTGAAGGGCATCGAGTTCGGCGAGGGATTCGCCGCCGCCGAGCTGAAGGGCAGCGAGAACAACGACCCGTACGGAATCGTGTCCGGCAATGTCGCGCCGCTGTCGAACCATGCAGGCGGCATCCTTGGCGGGCTTTCCACCGGCGCTCCCATCGTATTCCGCGTGGCGTTCAAGCCGACGCCATCCATAGGCAAGGAACAGGACTCCGTGGATATGTCGGCGCGGACTCCGGCCAAGCTCGTAGTGAAGGGGCGTCACGACCCGTGCGTAGTGCTGCGCGCAGTGCCGTGCGTGGAGGCGGCGGCTGCGATTGCGGTGTATGACGCCCTGCTGGAACGGAAGAAGGAGCTGTGATGACTGTCGGCATCCGTGGACTTGGCCTCATCGGAGGCTCGTTCGAGAAGGCGTTCGCGCGCGCCGGGCACAGCGTGCTGAACCTCAAAGGCGCTTCGCCGGACGACATACGCTCGTGCGGGCTGGTGGTGGTGTGCCTGCCGCCGCTGATGGTCGCGCCGTGGATACGGGAGCACGCGGGCGATTTCGCCGCCGGTGCGCTTGTCACCGATGCGGCGGGGGTGAAGGGCGTGGTGTGCGATGCGTTGGCCGATCTCGCGAAAACCGCGCCATGGACGTACGTGGGCGGGCACCCGATGGCGGGCCGCGAGCGCAGCGGCTACGAAAACTCCACGGCGGACCTCTTCAAGGGCGCGTCGATGATTTTCACTCCCTATGGCGGTACCGATCCGGCGGCGATGGTGCGACTCAGGGAAATCTTCTCGGAGCTCGGCTTCGCCCGCTTTGTCGTGACCGATCCGGCTCACCACGACGAGATGATCGCCTATACGAGCCAGCTTGCGCATGTGGTGTCGTCTGCCTACATAAAGGATGAACTCTCAAGCCTGCACAAGGGCTTTTCGGCAGGCAGCTTCCAGGATATGACACGCGTTGCGACTGTCGATCCCGACATATGGACTGATCTGTTCCTCTCCAACCGACAGGCGCTTGACGCGGTGCTCACGCGGCTGATCGACCGTCTCGGCGGATACCGGGACGCAATCCGCTCGGCAGACGCCCCGCAGCTCCGTGCATTGCTTGCCGCGGGCCGCGCCGCCAAGGATGCTTCGCTTTAGCATTGGTCTAAAATAATTTCCCCTATGGTCTAAAATAAATCCGCGCATGGTCTAAAAAGATTTCTCCTATGGTCTAAAAAGCGCCCTCCTATGGTCTAAAAAGCGCCCTGCCCTCAGCCATTCCTTGTTCCTTGTGGGAACTCCGACGTGTCCATCATCCCTGTTTCAATCTGCGGCCTTGCCGCAATCGTCGTTTCGGCACATTGGTAAGGCTATGTATATCTATAGACAGGATTGACATGATTTGCAGGATTTTGGATTACGGTAGTTTCGCACACATCGCACAAAATCCTGACAATCCTGTAAATCCTGTCGAAAAACAAGAACAATGAACGCCGTGAAGACAAGTAAAGTTCATCATGGTGAAGGCACCGGACCAATCAATTGTGGCTTTTTGGGCATTTTTTCGCAAGAGGGGTTGTTTTCCGTCCTCTGATATGCTATAATACGCACTTCTTTTACTAAAACCAAAAAGAGAACAAACCATAATGATGATGAAAAAGTTGGCACTCGTAGCAGGCATTGCGGCAAGTCTATCCACTGGGGCTTTTGCGGCAGAGCCGTTTGAGTTCGTTACGGCTGCGAACGGAAACGGGTTTGCGTACATCCAGATAAACGAGGATCTTGATTCTTTCTCTTTCCATTCCGATTTCAAGTCCATCGGCAATTCGGGCAAGGTTGGCTACTACCTCTATCCGGATGGCTTGAGCGGCAAGGAGCTCGCCGATTACGTGAAGGCGACTGTGGCTGCCGGCGACGCTGAGTTTGCGAAGAAGATAGATAGCGGTCTTGTCGATCTCGGTGCCCTCAAGGCAGGCGATCGCGTCGGCTTCTTCCTCGACCGCAACAATGGCGACACGGTCTCCACGTGGGACTTCGCCGAGAAGCACGGCGTGACCTACATCGACTTCACGAAGAACGGAGTCGGAAGCAGCAAGGACGAGTGGATGTCCATTAGCGATCCTGTTGCCAAGGTTCACGCGCCGGCAGGTGCGCCGCTTCCGGGCGTGCTGGCAGTTCTTCTCGTCGGCGGCATGGGTGCGGGAGCCCTGAAGCTCCGCCGCCGTCGTGCCTGATATCGAAGGTGGTCAGAATGGCAATCCGCGGCAGGACCGCAGCATTGACCGTGATCGGGAGCGCGCTTGTGCTCTCGTTCATTGTTTTTGGAGTTCTTCTTTTCCGCTTCAAGCGCGGGGACGACCGCAACAACGAGGACTATCTCCTTCGGGCGGCGCGGCAGGCCGAGCGGCAGGACGATCCGCCGCTCGCCGCAGGATACTGGCGACGGCTCGTTGCGCTCAACCAGTTCAAGAAGGAGTACAAGGTCGCCTACTGCCATGCGCTCGTGAGGGTGCGCGACTTCGCGGCGCTTGGCACGTACACCAACTCCACGCCTGTCAAGATCGAGCTTACCCCCGATGAGCAGAGAGTCGAGGATAGTCTCAGGCGCGGCTGGCATCTTGAGCAGTCCGGCTCGAACGACCTCGCCGTGGCCTGTTTCGAGGATGCAACGAACTGCAACTACTATGCGGCCGCGCCGCACCTGATCGCTTGCCATGTGAGGCGCGGGCGGCTGAGCGCGGCATTGACCCTGGCGCGCGGGTACATCAAGCGCTTCTCCATGCCTGGCTTGATCGTGCAGGCGGCGGAGTGGAGCGCGCTCGCCGCCCGTACGAACATCATCGCCGAGGTGAAGGAGGCGATACCAGCCACTTCCGGCTACAACGGGCTTGTGCTTGGCTGCTACTGCGACGCACTTGTGGCGTGGGTGAATGGCGACATGGCGGCTCTCGCGGACGCGATGTCCTCCGTCGGCAACGGCATAAGCACGCCGCTTGCCAGGCTGATCGCCCTTGAGTCTGCGGCGGCCGGCGACGACCCGGCGCGTCTCGCGGTGGCATACCGCAGTTTCAAGGAGGCGCCGGCAATGCTCGACTTCCCCGTGCGCGCACGCATTGCCGTCAAACGTTTCGTGGCGGCGCATTTCCCGTCGAAATCGCCAATCGTCGAGCTGGGGCGGCTGGCCGATCTCGCGCTCGCGGATGGATGGGATGACCTTGAAATGCTCCGCGTTTCGCTGCTTGCGAAGCTTGGAAATGGCAGGCTGATGGAGGACGAGCTCTCCGCCGCCGAGCGACGCTATCCCAAAGACAGGGGAATCAAACTGATAAGGGAGGGGTATGTCAAGTCGCAATCCCGTTAAGCTTGCGCTGCTTGCGCTGTCCGCCATTCCGTTTGCGGTCAAGACGGCGTATCTCGAGCGCGCATGGGTCTCCTCGCCGATCGACCGTCTGCATCTGGGCCTTTACGGTACGCTGGCGCTGCTGATCGTCTTTGTCGTGGTCGTGGCCAAGCTGCATTGGCGGTTCCTCACTGTCAAGCCCCTTGCGAAATCACGCTCTCTCCGCCTGATGGTAGTTCCGGTAGCCCTCTACGTAATCGGCCTTATCTGGGACGTCAATGCGCTTCAGCTTATTGCGTCCGTCGGAATACTCTGGACGGCGGCGTGGGCCCTGTACGGGCGAGTGTCCGGCCTGATGCTCGCGCCGGCCGCCGTGTGCGCGGTGCTGGCCGTTCCGGGCTCGCTCTACTGGCTGGGCAACGCCTCCTCGGCGCTGCGCGCCACGCCGAACGCGGCGTTCGCACCGGAGTTTTCGCCGCGTTCGCAGAAGGGGATGCTTGGGCGGAGCATCCCGCCCACCGCCGGATTCACGCGCTTCTTCCGCACGAGCGATGCGCAGCAGTTCATTTATGCGGACGCCTCCAACGAGGTATCGGTCCTTGCCGTGAAGGTCGGTCGCGACATCCACGAGATCCATCCTGCCACCCACTGCCTCAGGTCGGGCGGTTGGTACATCGAATCGGAGCGGATCATCACGGTTCCGCACCCGCTCGATGGCGGGACGTTCGAGGTGGACGAGGCTGTCGCATCGGCGGGGGCGAAACGCATGCTCACATGGATATGGTATTCCTCCGCCGAGAAGTCAACCGGCAGTTTCCTGCATTTCAGGCGCATGTATTCGACCAAAACGGAGTGGCACACATATCAGGTGGCGACAGGGCTGGAGGATGGCGAGGATAGCGAATCGGCGGCAAGGGCCCGTCTCAGCGCGTTCCTCGCCAGGGGGATTGCGCCGTGATAGAGTCCGTCACGCTTGCGCTCAGCTATCCGCTCCGCCTGATGGCGACGTGGCTTTCCGTGGAATCGCTTCGGCTTTTCGGGGTGCCTGTACATGCGGATCGCACGCTCATCTCGCTTGAGGCGTCCGGCGGCGTGCAGATAGCCGTCACCGACGCCTGTAGCGGCCTTGAGCAGCTCATGGGGCTGATTTTGGTCGGAGGCGTGTTTGCATGGATGATGCAGCGCACTTTTCTTTGCAGGGCGCTGCATTGGGCTACTATCCTTCCCTGCGTGGTGCTCGCGAACGCCGTTCGGCTCGCGGTCACAATCCTGCTGGTGCGGGCATTCGGGGAGGTTATCCTTGGCGATGCATGGCATGTGTCGCTCGGATGGGGGCAGACGGCTCTCGCCGTTCTGCTGTTGTGGATTTTCGGGCGTGTGATACGTCCGCTGAACTAACACATCATGTTTCATGGCACATCCGCTTTGGCATAATGTAATACGCGGGGAAAACGAGCGACACAGATGGACGGCTTGAAAAAGATAGTTGCGGTGCTGAGGCGCATCAAGCGCGGCGCGTGCGAATGGCTGATGCGGCGGCATATGCGCCGTGAAGTGCGAAAGGCGTTCCGCTACGACATGCAGCGCTTCTTGGATCATGCCGGCGCCCTGCATCTCGACCGCCGGGCGGCGGCGTGCGCCGAGATAGTGATGGGCTACCATGTGCTCGAGAAGGGGCTGACGATGCCCCATCGGCGACTGGGGTTCGGCAAGGGGGCGGTACGCCATCTCATCGACCTCATAGACGCGTTCGAGAAGCGCTTCGGCGGCGATCCGCAGGTCACCCATGCTGTTGCGGTTCTGCGCGCCTACCGAGAGATGCACAGCGGTGTGCCAGAGCCCATGCCGCATCTCGACGCGTTTCTCTCGGCGCATCCGGATGTGCAGGCGGCGAAGGAGCCGCATGTGACGCGCTCGGAGTTCTTCGCCGCAAAGGATGCGCCATTTCCGGCGTTCGCCGCATCGCGGCATGTGGTGCGGCATTTTGCCGCTCCAGTTCCGCGTGAGACCATCGACAGGGCGGTCGCGCTCGCCCTGACCGCGCCGAGCGCCTGCAACCGCCAGCCCGTGCGCGTGCATGCGATCTGCGACCACTCGCTTCGCGACAGGCTCTTCGCGATGCAGGGAGGCTCCCGCGGATTCGGGCAGGACGCCGACAAGGTGCTTGTTGTGACCGCCGACCTTTCGTCTGTGCGCTGGAGCTGGGAACGCAACGACTGCTACACCAACGGCGGACTGTTCGTGATGAACCTGTGCTACGCTCTCCACCATCTTGGCGTGGCCCACTGCATCCTGCACTGGAGCGTGTCGCCGGATGTGGACCGCGCCGCACATGAGATGCTGGGCATCCCCGATAGCGAGATCATCGTGCAGGTGATCGCCTGCGGTCTGCCGCCCGAGGAATTTGATGTGGCGGCGTCTCCACGCCGTGCTGTCGGCGAGATTCTAACATGGCATGGCGGAAACCAGGTCTGAGGCGGTGATATGCTTAGGATATTGCTTGGCGGCATTCCGCTCGGATGCGACAACATTGGTGACGAGGCGATCGTCTCATGTGTGGTGAAGATGCTGAAGGCCTCTCTTCCGGGGGTGGCGCTAACCGTCGCCACCGCAGATGAGGGCACGGCCAAAAGGCTTGGCGTGGACGTGGTTCCTCCATACGGCTTCCTTGATGCGGGGATGGACGGTTTCGCCTCAGAGGTTCAACGCCACGATGCATACATCTGGTGCGGTGCGACGGGGCTTTCGGATTATCCGTATGTCGGGCTTGGACTGCTGGAGATTGCGCAGAGGGCGGGCGTTCCCACGTTCGTATGGGGCGTGGGGATGGATGACGAGCTCAACCCCGCTTTCTTCAGGGCGCATGGCAGGAAAAAGACGCTTCTCCGTATGCTCGGTCTGGTCGGCTGCTATGAACGGTGGCTGCGCAGACGGCTCGCGCGCCGAATTGGGGCTGTCCTGCCGAAATGCAAGGGGGTTTGGCTTCGCGATCCGCAGAGCGTCGCCATGCTGGCAACGATGGGCTATGCCGGGGCAGGCGTCGCCGCCGACACCGCAATCCTCATGGATGACGCGTCTCGTCCGGATGTGCGGAAGGAGAAGGGCTCGCCGACACTTGGCCTGTGCATCTCCACCCAGCGGCAGGTTTCGGATATCGAAGGGCTGAAGGGGCTGATTGCCGCCGTGCAGGCTTCAGGCGCGCGCATAGTCGGTATTCCGATGAATCCGAAGACAGATCGCGCGCTCCTTGAAAGGCTTGGCGTGGAATGTATCACCGGTACGGAGCCGGAGGATGTGATGCGGGCGGCGGCGGAATGCGACCTGGTGCTGTCGAGCCGCCTGCATCTGCTGATCCTTGCGGCGAACGCAGGAACGCCCGGCCTTGGCATCGCGCGCGGCTCCAAGCTCGCCAACTGGCTGGCGAACTTTGGCCGTTCCGTGGAAGGTTCGGTGCATGACTGCGACTGGAAACGCGTCACGGGCCACGTGCTGGCAGAGTTGCAGGATCGCGGAGATTGGGATGCGTTGCGCGCCGCCGCCTACGCCAGGCTCAAGGCACGGCTCGAAAGCGCCCGCATGGAACTCATTGACAGGCTCTCCGGCTGAGGCTGCAGGGATTGCCCGGCAACCACAAGGCTCCAAGCTTCTTGCGGAAGGCATGGCGCTTGCGCGCGGCCGCCGTGGCGGGGGAAACGGAGG
>CAMPAA010000090.1 GCA_946631345.1 uncultured Verrucomicrobiota bacterium | reverse complement strand
CAGTCGAGATCCTCCGCGTTCACCTGCGGCACCACGAGGGGAACGTCAGGATCCTGGCGGAACGCGCGGGAGTTGTCGATCATCTTCGCTCCGGCCTTTACCACGGCGTCGCGCAACTGAAGCGCAACATCGGTCTTGCCGGCGAAAAGAACGATGTCAAGCCCGTCAAAGCTCTTCTCCGTCGCCGGCAGCACGTGATACGTCTCGCCGAGAATCTGCTCGTCGCGCTCGCGCGACGCAAACACCTGAACCTTCGCGCAAGGGAACTTGCGCTCCTTGAGAACCTTGATCATCTCAGTGCCGACAGCACCCACGCCGACCAAGCCGACTTTGTACTCTTTCGCCATTGTTTGACTCCTCAAAACAAAAAACGGGGGTGAATTATACCAAATCCTCCCAGTCAAGGCAAATTCACGAGATGGCCAGCATCGCGTCTATTGTCCGCTTGGCGCGGACGGCGATTTCGGCAGGCACCGTGACTTCAGTCTTCATGTCGCGCAAGGACTCCGCAAGATTCTCAAGCGTCGTTTTCTTCATGTTGGGGCATACGATACGTTCCGACACCGGATAAAACCTCTTTCCAGGATTCTCCTTGCGGAGCCTGTGAAGTATGCCGATCTCCGTTCCAACGATGATTTCCGTTGCGTCCGTTTCGCGCGCGAACCTGCACATGCCGCCGGTGGAAAGCCGCTGATCCGCCGCCGAGCGGACATCCCTCGCACACTCAGGGTGAACCATAACAGGCGCGCCGGGATGCTGCGCGCGCGCCGCCTCTATCGCCTTCACCGTTATCGCAGCATGCGTAGGACAGTATCCTGGCCAGAGGGTGTACTCGCGCTTAAGGAGCCCGGCGATATGGCCGCCGAGGTGCTGGTCTGGCACGAAAAGTATCTGCTCGTCAGGCGCGAAACGCGCCATCACCTTCTCGGCGTTCCCGCTCGTCACGCATATGTCGCACTCCGCCTTGACCTCCGCCGTGGAGTTCACGTAACACACGGCCTTGGCGCCAGGATGCTTCGCCTTGAGCGCTCGCAGCTGCTCGCCGGTGACCATGTCGGCCATCGGGCAGCCCGCCGAAGGTTCAGGTATGAGCACGGTCTTGTCCGGGTTGAGTATCTTGGCCGTCTCCGCCATGAACCAAACGCCGCAGAATACGATGACATCCGCCTTCACCTCGGTGGCGCGTCTGGCAAGCTCCAGCGAATCTCCGGTGAAGTCAGCGACGTCCTGAACCTCACCGCGCGTGTAGTTGTGGGCGAGAATTACGGCGTTCCGCGCCTTCTTGAGCTGCGCAATCTCCTCTGCGACATCCATGCGAACATCCCTCAGCCGGCGGCCAGCATTCGCTTGGCGGCCAGCGCGATATCGGCAACGCGGTTGTCGCCGCCCTCTCGCTCTATGGCGAACGCACCCTTGTAGCCCACCTCCTCAAGGGTCTTCAACAGGAGTGGCGCATTAACCTCTCCGTCGCCCCACGGCACCTCCTCGCCCCATGTGCCAGGAACCTTGGTGTATTTGGCGTCCTTGATGTGCATGTGCCTGATCCATGGCGCGATCTTCCTTACGGCCTCGACCGGCACACCCTTGTTGTAGAGAATCATGTTGGCCGGATCGAAGTTCACGCCCAGTCCATCGACGTGCGCCATGAACTCCACAAGGTCGTCGGCAGTCTCCTGTCCGGTCTCGAGAACCAGCTGCACGCCTTCCTTGGCGCAGATGTCGCGGAGCGTCTTCACCCTGTACACGTACTTGTCGAACGCCACCTTGTCGGATTCGTCCAGAAAGCCCGCGTGCATAAGCATGTATGGCACCTTCCATTCGCCTGTCAGCTTCGCAGCCCTTGCGACGAGGGCGCGGTCGGCATCCCAGTGTTCGTCCGGCACTATGCCGCCAGTGCGGCGGATCGTGTCAAGGGTGGAATAGTCCTCGTGGTTGAAGGATATCATGGTGGCCGTGATGCGCCATTCGCCGTCGGCAAGACGCCGCTCCACGCGTTCGCGAACATCCGCACCTTCTGCCTTTCCGTGCCGCTCGTCGCCTTCGAGGAACGGCTGAAGCGCCAGGTTGATGTTCTTGAGCCCCATCTTCTTCATCTCGGCGGCAACCGCATCCATCGGGAGACGGAAGCTCCAGCTGCACACGCCCAGTCTTTCCGGCGTCACGTATTTTCCTCCTTTTTTTGCTATCGGCGCCTTGCAGCCTGCGACCGTCGCAGCCGCAAGAGCCGTTCCAATGAAATCCCTTCTGGTCATTACGCATCCTCCTTTTATTGTTGCTCTGACTACCTGATCCGTACAGGCGCGCCAGTCTTCGCCGAGGCGTATATGGCGTCGATTATCTTCATCAGCCGCACAGCCTCGTCCGGCGTGTTGAGAGGCCTTTCGCGCTTCTGGAGCGCCAGCGCGAAGTTCTCCGCCGCGCGCACGCGGCCCATTGTTTCGTCCTTGCTGGCGGATATCGACTTGTCGGCGCATGCGCCAGTGTCGTCGATACGGTACATCTCGCATGTATCCTCGGCGGTGGAGTCTATGCCGTCCGTGCCGAAGAGCCTGCACACCCTGCCGCCGGCCTTCGTGCCTTGGAACGTGACCGACACCTCTTCGCGCCTGTTCATCTCGGCCCATGAGGTGCGCAGAAAGAGCGTTGATCCGTTCTTGAACGTCACGAATCCCTGCGCAGCCGACTCAACGTCGCATACGCCGCCCGCCTTGTCCGGGATTCCCCACGGTCCCTTGAAGCGTTTGTCGTTGATGAAGTCGCGGAACGTCGCGGCCAGTACGAACTTCGGCTCTGGATAGCCCATGAAGTAGAGCGCGAGGTCGATCATGTGCAGCAGATCTATCACTGGACCGCCGCCAGAAAGGGCCTTGGTCGTGAACCATCCGCCGAAACCCGGTATTCCCGTGCGCCTGATCCACAGCGCCTGGGCGGAGTTGATCCGCCCCACGTCGCCTCGCACGATCGCCGCCTTCATAGCCTGCGCTTCCGGGCGCGCGCGGTTGTTGAAGTCGAACATCAGCAGGCGCTTCGCCTTTTTTGCGGCGCGCATCATCTGCGCCGCCTCCCGCGCGTTAAGGGCGGGCGGCTTCTCGCAGAACACGCTCTTGCCGGCCTTTAGAGCCTGCAGTACAAGCGGGCAGTGGAACCTGTTCGGCGTGATTACCGAAACTGCATCGAGCTTCGCACGCGCCAGCATCTCCTCCGCCGAGTCGTACACCTGCGTCACGTCGAACTTCGCCGCAGCAGCCTCGGCGGCGTTCGAATCAGGGTCGGCTATGGCAACTATCTCCGCGCCCGCCTTCCTGAATCCGGCCACATGGTACTCTGCCATGCCTCCGGCGCCGATCAGGCCAATCCTTGCCGGACTGTCCACTTCGAACTTAGGCTTCCTGCCCATTTCACCGTCCCCCATTCGGTATGAGATTGGTCATTCGCCGGCCTTGATCCTGTCCCACGCTTCGATGTACATCTTGCGGACCTCCGGCTTGTCGTCGAAGTCCTGCAGCACTTCGCCGCGGCGCAGAGTTTCGGCGTCCAGCACTACGAGTTTGCGCAGTTTCGCGTCAAGCTTGGGGAACGCGGCCGCGACGGGCATCGGCGAGCACACCTCCGACATGTTGGCGGCGGCGACGTCGGGGTCGTAGCAGAAGTTGATGAACTTGTGGGCGAGATCAGCCTGCTTCGAGTCTGACGCAATCACCATCTCGTCGAATGCGATCGTGAAGCCCTCCTTCGGCAGCGCAAAGCCAACGTTCTCATCATCGAGGAGTATCTGGATGATATCGGAGCTGTAGCCGTGGCCGACGAACCATTCGCTGGAGGCGACGGCTGTCTTGTACTGCTCGTTGTCGAACTTGGCGATGTTGCGCTTCCACTCGAGCACCTTCTTCACAGCGGCGTCTATCTCATCCTTTTTTGTGGAGTTGAGGGAGTAGCCGAGGGCCTTCAGACCTCCGCCGATGGTCTCGCGCATGTCGGCCAGCAGAGACATGCGTCCTTTCAGCGCAGCCGTCTCGAACACCTTCCAGCTGTCGATCGGAGCGTTCCCGATCTTGTCCTTGCGGTAGGCGAAGCCCGTGTAGGTGACCGCGTATGGCACGTTGTAGGTGAACGACGGATCAAGGATGCTTGTGCTGTAGCTTGCGTCGAAGTTCTTGCGGACGTTCGGCAGCTTTGCGTGGTCGAGCTTCTGGATCATGCCGTTCTTCTCCATTACCGGAATCTGGTAGGAGCTGGGCATGATGATGTCGTAGCCAGTGGAGCCCGCCTTCAGCTTGGCGAACATCGCCTCGTTGGAGTCGAATGTATCCACGACCACCTTGCAGTCGTTCTCCTTCTCGAAACGCGCTATCACGTCATTTGCTATGTAGTCGCTCCACGTGTATATGTGGAGCTCCGGCTTTGCGGGGCCGCAGCCCGAGATCATACCTACGGCGAGCGCGCCGCCTGCCAGCACCTTGCTGAAATTCATTCGCTTGTTTCCTTTCATGTCTCTTTGCCCGGAAAGGCGGGGACAACCATATCCCCTCTTTCCATGGCGCATATTATACCACAAATGGACCCGGCCTCCGCCTTTGCCGCCAAGTCACGTCAGTCCTGCTCGCTTTTTGCGGTGAACAGTTCGCGCACGGTCTCCACCACGAGCTTGGGGCGCCTGTATAGGTCGTACAGGCCGCCAGTGTTCACGCCGTAGGAGCGATTCCGCAGTCCGCGCGTGCGAGTGTACGTCTTCGCGTCGGTGAACTGCCATATGGCGATGCCGGCGATTTCTCGATTGGCGAATATCTCCTCCAACATCAGTCGCTCGTATTCGTCCTGGAAGTCCTCCGTGTACTGGGCCTTTCCGCGCGGGTCGCGCACCCCGTAGTCGGCCTTCACGCCCGTTTCGCTCACGATGATGGGCCGTCCGTCATGGTACAGGTCGCGGAAGCGCTTCACTATGCGCGCATGGCAGCGGCGGATGTTCTCGCGCATCTCCTCGTTGGAACCTGTAGTCAGCTCATCGCCGTACCAGCACGGGTAGGTGTTGTAGGCGATGATGTCGGTGTTGACGTGCGATATGTCATCCGCCGTTTGGCTGCAGGCGAACGTGACCAGATGCCCGGAATCCTCGGCGCGAATCACGTCCACAAGACGGTTCACGAGGCGAAGGCACGACTGCTCTCCGGAGCGCGGCTCGTTCAGGAACGCGCTCACGATCACACACGGATGGTTGATGGAGTTGCGCACCATCAGCCGCGTCTGCTCCTCCTGGAGAGCGCAGAACTCCGGATCATCGAGCTGCTCGCGCCCGTTGCCCCAACCGAGCGACTCCTCCCACACCAGCACGCCCATCTCGTCGCACAGGTCGAGAAACGCCTCGCACTGCGCATAGTGGCTGCCGCGTATGAAGTTGCCGCCGAGATCCTTCAGGTTGCGGATGTCCTCGTACATGAGCTGCACCGGCGTCGTCACCCCGAACTCATAGTGCGACTCGTGCCTGTTCACGCCCTTGAGGTACACCGGTTCGCCGTTTAGCGTTATGCGCCCGTTGGCCGTGCCTACCTGGCGCACGCCGAAACGCGTCGTGACCGGTTTGGCCGCCCCGAGCGTCGGCACCGACACCGATACCGTGTGAAGGTTCGGAGAACGATGACTCCAGAGCCTGAACCCAGGCACCGTCAGCCGTGCGCGGAGGTTCGTGAAGGCGACATCCCTTACGGCGGCGGTGTCGAACGCGACGGATGCCGTGAAGTTCGACGGCGCACCTGCTCCGGCGAACTGCGCCTCAAGCTCCACAGTCCCGTTCCTATAGTCGCGCGTGCGCACCACCACGCGCCGCAGCTCGACCGCACTTCGCTGCACCCAGAGGCTCACGCCGTGGTGGAAGCCGCCGAACGGATAGAAGTCGTAGAAGTTGCTGAACAGCTTCACCCTGTCGCCATCCACAATTGAATCCACGGCGCATACGAGCATGTGCCGCCCTGCCTTGAGCGGCCCCGTCTCAAACGTGAAGCGGCTCCACGGCAGCTTGCTGAACCCTATCTCGCGCCCATCAACCCAGTAGCGCGAACGAAGTCCGCATCCGTCAATGTCAAGGAACGCGTTGGCGGCGTCGCCATCCAGCTCGAACGTCCGCCGGTAGCATCCCGTCCCGCGTTGGTTGTAGTAGTGGGACATCGTATCCCAGCAGCCAGGCACGGGCATCCTGTCGTTCGGTAGGAAATCCGGCATCCGCACCTCTTCGAGCGGCGTGTCGCGCTCAAGGCGGAACTCCCACATGCCGTTGAGATCCATTTTCTCCATAGCCGCCGCGCAACACGCCAGCAGCGCCGCGGAAACGGTTCCGGCAGCCTTGCCCGTCATACGATACCTCCTTGATGCTGCGCCGAACCGCTCATAGCGATTTGGCATCGGTCCAGAGCTTTTCCAGCGCGTAGTATGCGCGCGCCTCCGGCGAGAACACGTGCACCACCACATCCACGTAATCGACGACAATCCAGCCACTCTGCGGATCGCCGCTCGTGCGGTACGAGTTTACGCCGGCATCCTTCATAGCCGCCTGCGTGCCGGCCACAAGCGCCTTCAGGTGTGGCGCCGCAGTTCCGGTGGCCACCACGAAAGCGTCGGCGAAGCCGGATATCCCGCGCACGTCGTATGCGCGGATATCCACCGCCTTCTTGTCCGCCAGGGCGCCCTTGACGATCTCAACCTGCTGCTCGAGCGTCATTTCTTCCTCACTCCGGCCCCCGGCAGAAGCGGGGTGGCCTTGACCTTTTCGACGATCTCGGCCGTCACTTCTGGATGCGACTTGAGAAACTCCATGGTCGCCATTGTGCCCTGGCCGAGCTGCTCGGTGCCGTATGATATCCAGCTTCCGCGCTTCTCGACCACGCCGCGCGCCAGCGCAGCGTCCAGCACAGACCCCTCCCACGATATGCCGCAGGAGTAGAGTATGTCGAACTCAGCCTCTGTGAACGGCGGCGCGACCTTGTTCTTGACGACCTTCACGCGCGTACGGTTGCCGATCACCGTGCCGCCGGCGTCCTTGATCGCCCCGATGCGCTGCACCTGAAGGCGGCACGAGGCATAGAACTTCAGCGCCTTGCCGCCGGGCGTGGTCTCTGGGTTGCCGAACATGATGCCGATCTTCTCGCGCACCTGGTTCGTGAAGATGCAGAGTGTCTTGGTGCTCGACAGCACGCCCGTTAGCTTGCGCATCGCCTGCGACATGAGGCGCGCCTGCAGTCCCATGTGCGAATCGCCCATGTTGCCGTCTATCTCCGCCTGAGGCGTGAGCGCCGCCACAGAATCGACCACGATCACATCCAACGCACCGCTCTTGCAGAGCTGTTCGCAGATGGAAAGCGCCTCCTCGCCGGAGTTCGGCTGCGCCACGATGAGGTCGTCGAGGTTCACGCCGATCTTCTTGGCGTAGCCCGGGTCAAGGGCGTGCTCGGCGTCGATGAACGCCGCCGTGCCGCCGTTCTTCTGCGCATTGGCCACCACGTGCAGGGCGAGCGTCGTCTTGCCGCTCGACTCCTGCCCGTAGCATTCCACGATGCGCCCGCGCGGAAGCCCGCCCACGCCAAGAGCGAGATCGAGCGACAGCGCACCCGTTGAGATGACCTGTATGTCGGCATGGGCGTTCTCGCCGAGCTTCATGATCGACAGTTCGCCGAATTCCTTGCGGATCTGGGCCAGCACCGCGTCAAGCGCGGCGTTGGCCTTCTTTGCTGGCTCGGCAGCCTTTTCCTTCTTGTCGGCCATCTCTTGAACCTCCGTTGGTTGTGTGTCCTGTCAGGCGTTGGCGGCGGCGGCGATGATGCCGGCGAAGTCGGCCGCCTTGAGCGCCGCACCGCCTATGAGACCACCATCGATATCCTTCTTCGCAAGCAGCTCCGCCGCGTTGCCGGGCTTCATCGAGCCGCCGTACTGGATGCGGACCGTCTCCGCCGTATCTGCGCCGACGAGCTTCGCCAGCGTCGCGCGGATGAGCGCATGGACCTCCTGCGCCTGATCGGGCGTGGCCGTCTTGCCGGTGCCGATAGCCCAGACAGGCTCGTACGCGATCACGAGCTTCGCGCAGTCCGCCGCCGTGACGTCTTTGAGACCGACATTCATCTGGCGCTCGATCACCTCGTTGAGCTTGCCAGCCTCGCGCTCCTCAAGCGTCTCGCCAACGCAGACGATCGCCGTGAGGCCCGCCGCGATGACGGCGCGCGCGCGCTTGTTGACGGTCTCGTCCGTCTCGCCGAAGTACTGGCGGCGCTCGGAGTGGCCGATGATCACGTACTTGGCTCCGGCATCCACAAGCATACCCGTGGAGATTTCGCCGGTGTATGCGCCCTTCTCCTCCCAGTGGGCGTTCTCGGCGCCGGCCTCGACCTGCGTGCCCTTGCAGGCCTCAACAGCGGCGGGAATGTCAATCGCGGGCGTGCAGCACACGATATCAACGTTTGTGTAGGCCTTCGTCGCCTCGGCGATATCCTTCACAAGCGCCGCCGTCTCGGACGGCTTGATGTTCATCTTCCAGTTTCCGGCAATGATTTTCTTACGCATTTCTGTATGACCTTTCGTTAAAAAGAATGGGGGTATTATACCAAATGTTCAGCTCCGCATGTTGAACATCCGAAGAAAACATGATTTCGCCTGTTACATGTCGCGGTCGGTCATTCGTCCATGACGCAGATTTCGTATTGCATTGCGCCTTTACCGTCCGCACCGCGAGTGGCAACCGAGAAGAGCAGTGCGCCATCTTCGGCCCGGCATGGCAAGGGGTATCGCCTTGCACCGTTCGCTGCGAGCGCCCATATCCGGTAGCGTTGCGGTTCGGCAAGGCGTAGCGAGACATCCGCCGCGCCGGCTTCGACAAAACATCCGCGCCCCCACTTGAGCAGAATGGTGCGCACCTCGTCCGCAAACTTCGCGCCACCGCCCTGCACGTCCGTCAGATGAGTCAACAGCATTCGCAAAGATTCCCTTATCGCCTTGCCATCGAGCGTTGAAACCCAAAGCGTCGTCGGTACGGCGCGGCGCATGGTGGCGTTAGTGCAGACCGAGAACGACAGCGGGCCACCGTTGATTGTTCCGCTCTCGGCGAATCCGCCGCACGTGCGCGGCGAGACGAGCGTCATTGAGCCGGATTCCTTGTCTATCTTCAGCGAACCGGCCGCGGCATCGCGCCGAAGGAAGAGGCACACGCTCGCCCTGTCCGATGCGGCGATAAGCGGATCTGTCGCACAATCGAAGTAACCCGGAGCGCCGTTTGTCCTGTCCCCGAGATTTTTGTTGGAGTGCGAATACGCAAACCGCCACAGACCGTCCCATTCCTGTTCCGCCGCCAGCGTCCCTGTCAAAATGCCGCCCATCCCGCGATAGCGTCCCGGGCCCGAGAAGTTCCATTCGGTAATGGCATAAGGCTTGGAGGCCCCCATCGCGTAACCCCGGTGAAGCAAAAAAGGCTGCTCCATCGAAATAGGGTTCCGGTTCCCGCACCGGGACGGCAGTCGCCATTTCTCTTCAAGAAACTCAGGATGATCCACATAGAAATGGTTGTCGACATAGTCGTATCTCGGTGTCAGTCCTTCGCCCTCGCCATGCCTGCGGCCGTTGTTGTCGTTGGTAAGCAGCGCCTTTGCGCCAAGCGACCGCACGTAGCCGCTACACTTTGCCCATATTTTCGCGTTTATCCATTCGTCAAACGCCAAATGCGCATCTTGCGTGATTTTGCTCCAAGGCTTCGGCATATCCCCAGCGCCACCGTACTCATGCCACGCCGCAAGAATCTTCTCGTCATATTTCTTTTCCGACCAGCCCATTCCAAGGCAACCCTCGTTTATGAGCGAGACGAGCGGCATCCCAGGCTCATCCCTGTACGCCCTGCCCGTGTACGGATTGACATGTTCCAGAAACGCCTTGGCGAACGCGCACCAGTTGGTGAATGCAGGCTCGTAGATGCCGATGTACGTCTTGTAGAGCTGCTTGCTCATTTCACCATCGCGGTCGATGCCGATCTCGCGCCATTTGACAGGACGCGACACGTAAAGATCGGTCGTGATGTAGATGCCACGCTCAATGCACTTGGCGATGAGATAGTCGAGCTTCTCCCTGTTCTCCGCCGAAGCAGCCCACATCCCGTCGTGGTGATGGACGCGGATGGTGTTATAGCCGCAGCGCACGAATCGATCAACGACTCGGTCTGCGAGGTTATGATCGAGATAGTTCGCGGAGAAGCAGAGGTTGACCCCGTAGAAGCGCTGCTCCACGCCTGGCAGGTTCTCGAACTCGAAATGGCCATCCTTTGCCTTGAGCCAACCATGCTTTCCCGCCGGCGCATCCTGAAGTCCCTGCGCGGAGAAGTCGAGCGCACTGCCATGTTCAATGTCGTTGCGATGGTCGAACCTGACCCATCCGTCACTCTCCTTGATGATGTACGGCGCAGACTGCTTCAGCGAAATCCCATCTGACGAAGAAAGCGTAACAGTCCATTCGATGCTGTCGCCCACGGCGTATTTCCGGCGATTCTGCCAAGCGCCGAACCGCACCGACCATTGCTTGCCCCATTTCCGCGAATCCTGGGCATGGTAGCGAACCGGCGCATCGAATCTCAGACGCAGCGTACCGCCAGTTCCTGTCGGCAATTCATACTCCTGCGCAACGCCATCGCCGAGGCCAAATGCCGGAATCGCCGGGATGTCCGCCCGAAGTGCAAGGCACTGCGCTTCGGACGGCGCAACGCACGTAAGCGAAACAACGCCTTTTGCAGTACCGTCGTCCTGCATCGTCCAGGATGCCCGCCCGTCAAACAACTTGGTCTCGCCATTTGCAATGCTAAATCTGCGAATAGACGATTCGAGACTTTTGTAGTCAACCTTGTACGCCAACCCGCTCCATCCAGGCCGATAGCAGACAATGGAAAGATCGCCACCGCCAAACGAAAGTCCGCCTTCGCTGGTGACATTCAGATGAATTGCGCCAGCCTCGCACCATGCGACGCACACGGCAAGCGCCAACGCCAGAAACATCCGATAATTCTTCATTGCCATATTGTCTTTTCAGCGGAAGGAAATGACGGTTCCGTTGACATGCAAAAAGCCGTACAGTTCAACGCCGCCAACATCATTTTCGACGGCCGCGTACTCGAATCCAAGCACATTTGCCGCAAGATCGGATACGAAACGTAGCTCCTGCGTACCGTCCACCGCCGTGTACATGCCGACAACTTCGCCGTTCACCGTGACGGTGAGTGTACCGCTACCCGTAACGCGTACATTATAGATGTACGGTGCGTTAATCTGTCCCTTCTCCCAAGTCATTGAAACAGTACCGTCGGCAAACGTGAGGCGTTCGCCAGAAAGCGCGGCATTTGACGGCATATCGGTGATTGTAATGCGTCTGCCGAGCGTCTTGGCCCACGGTACGCCCCAATCGTACTCGTAGGCACCGATGTCGATCGTCGAATTGAGGATGCGGCGCGTCCCGGCGAGGTCGCGCCCCGCGAGGTATTCGGCGGAGCAGAACGAGGCGTCGCCCGCGTCGATCACCGCAGAGCCGGCGACGGGAACGCCGGCGGCATCGATGATGGAGGCATCGCCTGTGATGTTGCCGCTCTCGAACTTGGTGGTGATTCCGGATGTGTTCGACGCCCCGGAGAGGATGAGGTTGTTGGTCGACGCGCCAGTGGCGTAGTTGCCGAGGATGATGGAGTTCAAAATCGGCAAGCGATTCGCGGTGCCTTCGTTGAAGACGAGACCGCGATTGCTCGTCGTTGCGCCGGCCTGTCCACCGAAGAGCGTGCAGTTCACGATCTTGCAGTCGTAGCAGACCGAGTGGCCGGAGC